>CALPLN020000078.1 GCA_943324415.2 Sediminibacterium ginsengisoli
AAGCAACCATATCCAATCCCTTCATAGACACTTGATGTGCAGTTTCGGGAGGGAGTAAAAACAAGGTATTTCTGATTATTGGATAGATCATAGCACAAATTTACAATGAAATATTTAGTTGCATAAACAACTGTTTATAAAAAAGCCTACATTTATGGTGTCAATTAAAGACTTTTTTATGCAAGAAGCTTATATCGTAGCGGGTTTTAGAACAGCAGTGACTAAAAGCAAAAAAGGTGGATTTCGTTTTATGCGTTCCGATGAATTAGCCATAGAGTTAATTCAGGGCTTAATGAAATCATTGCCAGCATTGGAATATAAATTAATTGACGATGTGATTGTGGGCAATGCGGTGCCAGAAGCAGAGCAGGGATTACAATTTGGAAGAATCATCGCTGCAAAAGCCTTGGGTATAGAAGTCCCAGGGATCACCATCAATCGCTATTGTGCCAGTGGATTAGAGAGTATTGCGATGGCGACTGCTAAGATCAGAACTGGGATGGCAGAATGTATCATCGCAGGTGGCACAGAATCCATGTCCATGGTGCCTACCGCAGGCTGGAAAACGGTTCCAGCATATTCGATCGCAAAAGACGAACCAGATTATTATTTATCGATGGGTTTAACTGCCGAGGCGGTGGCCAATGAATACCATGTGAGTAGAGAAGATCAAGATGCCTTTGCATTGGCATCACATCAAAAAGCAAAACAAGCCATTGACAATGGCCATTTCAAGAAAGGGATCCTGCCGATTGAAATTACGGAGACCTATATCAACGAAAACAATAAAAAAGCAACTAGAAACTACACCGTTGATACAGATGAAGGGGTGCGCGCCGATACAACCATTGAAGCTTTAGCAAAATTAAAACCCGCATTTGCACTCAAGGGAAGCGTGACTGCAGGTAACTCCTCTCAAACAAGTGACGGTGCTAGCTTTGTGGTAGTCATGAGTGAACGCTTGATGCAATCCTTAGGATTAAAGCCAATAGGTAGATTGGTGAATTGTGCCGTAGCTGGTGTTCACCCAAGAATCATGGGTATTGGACCAATTGAAGCTGTTCCAAAAGTGTTGAAACAAGCCGGGATGAGTTTAGACCAGATTGACCTCTTTGAACTAAATGAAGCATTTGCTTCTCAGTCATTAGCGGTGATTCGAACACTTGAATTAGACCAAAATAAAGTCAATATCAATGGGGGCGCAATTGCTTTAGGCCATCCTCTAGGTTGCACCGGTTCAAAATTAACTGTACAGATAATCAATGACTTAGAGCGCTTAAACAAGCGATATGGAATCGTTACGGCCTGTGTTGGAGGTGGACAAGGGGTAGCTGGTATCATCGAAAAGCTCTAAAATAACGTTCATCCATTTTTTATTGATTTTTGGGTAAAATGCAATAGCTTAGAACTTCATTATTTTAATTAGAAAATAAGCTCATATGCGTGTAATTACCCTTGGTTCTATGATCCTAGCATCTGTATTGACATTGAGTCAAGCCAATGCGCAAAAATCAAAGAAAGCAGCTGCTGCTCCAGTAGCCACTACAGAAAAAGTAGACATTAATAAAGTATTTAAAGATTGGAAGCCAAGGAATATTGGACCAGCAAGTATGAGTGGACGTGTAACGACCATTGATGCTGAAGTGGCGAATCCAAATAATATATGGATTGGTGCCGCATCTGGTGGTGTATGGAAAACAAACAATGCAGGTGTTAGCTGGACTCCGGTTTTTGATGAACAACCCATTTTAAACATTGGTGCATTGGCTATTCAACAATCCAATCCTAGTATTGTTTGGGTTGGAACAGGAGAAGGCAATCCAAGAAATTCTATCAGCATTGGAGAAGGTATTTACAAAACAATGGATGCGGGTAGAACTTGGAAGCGCATGGGTTTAGAGCAAACAAGAAATATACATAGAGTCATTATTGACCCATCTAATCCAAATACAGTGTATGCGGGTGCCATTGGAAATCCTTATGGTCAAGGCAAGCACAGAGGTGTTTACAAAACGATTGATGGCGGGGATACTTGGAATCAAATCTTATTTACCAATGACACTTCTGGTCCTGGTGATATGATTATGGATCCGTCTAATCCTAATAAATTATTCGTTGCAATGTGGCACCATTACCGTAACCCTTTTCATTTAGAAAGTGGTGGTAAAGGAAGTGGTTTATATATGACGATCGATGGTGGTAAAAATTTCATCAAATTGGGTAAAGCACATGGCTTACCTGATGGCGATCTTGGTCGTGTTGGTATTACAATCAGCAGATCCAATCCAGATGTAGTTTATGCTTTGGTAGAATCTAAAAAAAGTGGGTTGTATAAAAGTGAAGATGGTGGCTATTCTTGGAAATTAGTGAATGGTCAAAAATCAATTGTAGACAATCGTCCTTTCTATTTTCAAGATATCATAAGTGATCCTTTGAATGAAAATACATTATGGTATATCAGTCAAACGGTTCAAAAAAGTATTGATGGTGGTAAGAATTTTGAAACAATCATTCCTTATAGTGGGATCCATCCAGATCACCACGCGTTTTGGATTCATCCAACAGATAACAAATACATCATTGACGGTAATGACGGTGGAATAGGTATTACACGTGATGGTGGTAAAACATGGATGTTTGATGAGAAAATTCCAGTAGGACAGTTTTACCATATCAATGTCGACAATGAAATTCCTTACCATGTCATGGGAGGTATGCAAGACAATGGTTCATGGAGAGGTCCGGCTTATACGACTACGCAAGGCGGTATACGTAATTTCGATTGGGATAATTTATGGGGTGGAGATGGCTTTGATGTGATGCCAGATCCAGAAGATGCAAATTGGGTATATGCAATGAGTCAAGGTGGTAACGTAGGAAGATACAATACTGTAACAGGTCAGTCTTCCTATATCAAGCCTCCAGCACCTGATGCAAAAACTTTATTGCGTTTTAACTGGAACGCTTCTATCGCTCAAGATCCATTTGATAAGAAAACAATTTATTTTGGTTCTCAGTTTTTACACAAGAGCACCAATAAAGGGGCTGCTTGGGAAATTATCTCTCCAGACTTAACGACCAATGATAGTGCTAAAATTGATCAAAGAGACAATGGTGGATTGAGCATTGATATTACAGGCGCAGAAAATCATTGTACCATTATTTGTATTGCACCAAGTGCCGTACAAAAAGGTTTAATCTATATTGGTACAGATGATGGTAAAGTACAAGTAACAACCGATGGTGGTGCAACTTGGTCCGATCTAACAGCGAATATTGCTGGCTTACCTAAAGGTGCTTGGATTCCTCAAATTAGAACATCTGCATTCAATGCCAACGAAGTTTTTGTAGTCGTTAATAACTACAGACAAGGTGATTTTGCTCCTTATATTTTTAGATCTTCTGATGCAGGTAAAACTTGGACTAGAATGATTGATGAAAAGAAAGTGACGGGTTATG
The DNA here is from genome assembly GCA_943324415.2 of Sediminibacterium ginsengisoli. GTDB lineage: Bacteria > Bacteroidota > Bacteroidia > Chitinophagales > Chitinophagaceae > Sediminibacterium > Sediminibacterium ginsengisoli_C. Next base: position 3,460 of record CALPLN020000078.1, read on the forward strand.
CATTAACTGTGTTACAGGATCCAACAGAACCAAATTTAATTTTTGTTGGAACAGAGCAAGGTATGTTTATCAGTCTTGACAATGGCGCTAATTTCCAACAATGGAAAAACGGTTATCCTTCTGTGTCAACGTATGATTTTGCTATTCAAGATAGAGAGGCAGATTTAGCCATTGCTACATTTGGTAGAAGCTTATGGGTATTGGATGATATTAGACCTCTAAGAAAGTTAGCTAAAACACAATCTGCTAAATTCTTTATGAGTGTACCTTCTTCTGCCATCAATTTATCCATCAAGAACTCACCATACGAGTGGAGTACTTGGGGTATGTGGGATGCACCGAATAAACCAACAGGTATGCCAATCACCATCTATTCTATGGATTCTGTGAAGAAAGCAAAAGTGCAAATCAAAGATGCGCAAGACAGTATTATCAGAAACCTGAGTTTCAAATTAGATTCAGGATTTAATAGAAATTATTGGGGTTTTGAACAAAAAGGTAAAAGAGGTCCAGGCGCACCAAAAGCTGGTGGTGGTGGATTTGGCAGAAGAATGGCAGAAGGCGCAGCAGATGCTAGTCCTGCAGAAGAAAGAGAATTCACAGGTAGAGATGTATTGCCTGGTAAATATAAAATAGTGGTGACTGCGGGTAATTGGAAAGATTCTGCAATGGTTGATGTAGCAGATGATCCAAGACTATCAAGCAGAAACGAAGTGGTGCTTGCGCAAGATCAATTGTTAAATCAATTACAAGTGGTAGCTGATAAATACAATGCGGCACAAGACCAATTAGATGAGGCAGATTTAATTTTAACTCAATTAAAGTCAGAGTGGAAGGACAAAAAAGATAAAGGAGTTGATAGCTTAAATAAAGCACATAAAATCATTACAGAAAAAGTGAAAAACTTGAAAGAAATGATGGTGGGTAAAAAGCAAGAGAAGCAAGGCTATGGCACTGTGCCAACGATCACTCCAATTTCTATTATCCGTTCTGCTAGTATGTTGATTGCTGGAAAAAATACAATGCCAGGTCTACAAGAGCAACGTGTGATTGAAGAAGCAAATGTGGCAGCTGCCGATGTAGCGACACAAGTGAATGCATTCTTTGCAAAAGACTGGGCAGGCTTTAGAAAATTAGTAGAAGCGACGCCAATCAAAAAGTTTAAAGATATAGAAGCTATTAAATAAAGACGATGCCCTCCAATTGGAGGGCATCCTTATTTCAACAATTCAAACAAGGATTATTCATTATAAATTTCAATTATGAAAAAACTACTTTTTGTATTTGTAGCATTTGCAGGACTGATGACAGTGAGCCCTACGAACGCACAAAAGAAAAAATCAACTGAACCTATTAAGCCGGTTGAGCTGAGCCAAGACCCTATTATTAAAGCACAAAGTTTTAGATTGGTGGGACCATTTAGAGGTGGGCGTGCAGCAGCAGGTGTAGGTGCTTATAGTGATGTGAATACATTTTATATGGGTGCTACAGGTGGAGGTGTTTGGAAAACATCCGATGCAGGGAATAACTGGAAGAATATTTCTGATGGTTATTTTGGTGGTACCATTGGTGCCATTGCAATTGCTCCATCGAACGAATCGATCCTGTATGTAGGTGAAGGGGAGAATTCAATGCGTGGGAATGTAAGTGAAGGTTTAGATGGAATGTGGAAGTCGACAGATGATGGTAAAACATGGAAAAATATTGGCTTAAAAGAAGCTAGACATATTGTTCGTGTGATTGTACATCCAAAAAATCCAGATATTGTTTGGGCTGCTGTGATGGGTCATTTATTTGGTCCAAATGAAAACAGAGGGGTCTATAAAAGTCTGGATGGTGGAGCTACATGGAAAAAAGTATTGTATGTAAATCCGCAAACTGGGGCAAGTGATTTAATCATTGACCCAAGTAATCCAGATGTAATGTATGCCGGTACATGGGAATTGATCCGCACACCTTATAGCTTAGAAAGTGGTGGCGCTGGTTCTGGTATGTATAAAAGTACAGACGGAGGAAATACATGGGCATCTATTAAAAATAACAAAGGCCTTCCTAAAGGAGTATGGGGTATTGTCGGTGTAGCCGTTGCAAAATCAAATACTGATAAATTGTATGCATTGATTGAAAATGCAAATGGGGGATTGTATGTATCTAACGATGCAGGAAAAAATTGGGAATTAGCAAGTAGTGATAACAATATTCGTCAACGCGCTTGGTACTATACCAAAGTATTTGTGGATCCTGCTGATGAAAATAAAGTATACTGTCCTAATGTGAACTTTATGGTATCATCTGATGGCGGTAAAAGTTTTACTTCATTAAGAACACCTCATGGTGATCATCATGATTTATGGATTGATCCAAAAAATGGAAAAAGAATGATTGTGTCAGATGATGGTGGTGCGCAAGTGAGTCTAGATGCGGGTAGAAACTGGAGTAGTATGATGAATCAACCTACTGTGCAAGCGTATCGTTTGAGTACGGACAATAGTTTCCCTTATCGTATTTTAGCTGCACAACAAGATAATTCTGCATTCAGAATTAAGTCAAGTACCTATGGTGCTTTCATTGGCGAGAATGATTTTGACGTCACTGCTGGCGGTGAGAGTGGCTACATTGTTGCGGATCCTTTGAACAGTGATATCGTGTATGGTGGATCTTACGGCGGTTTAATCACAAGATTTGATCATAAGACAGGAGAGAATAGAATTATCAATGTATGGCCTGATAATCCAATGGGCGCAGGGGCAGAAGCAATGAAATACAGATTCCAATGGAATCATCCGATTTTCTTCTCTCCGCATAATCCTAAGAAATTATACACTGCAGGAAATCATTTATTCTCCACTGAAAACGAAGGTGCAAGCTGGACGATGTTATCTCCGGACTTAACGACGGATGATAAAGCAAAACAAAAAAGTTCTGGTGGTCCAATTACACAAGACAATACGAGTGTAGAATATTATTGTACTATTTTCACGGCCGCAGAATCACCGGTTGAAAAAGACCTATTATGGACAGGTAGTGATGATGGTATCATTAGTGTGAGTAAGGATGGCGGTAAAACATGGGCGAATGTAACGCCAAAAGATGCACCAAAATGGATCATGTGGAATAGAGTAGAGGTGGATCCAATCAGAAAAGGAACAGCTTATTTTGCTGGAACAAGGTATAAGTTAGACGACTTCGCACCTTATATCTACAAGACAACAGACTACGGAACTACTTGGACAAAAATCACGAATGGCATCGATCCACTTCATTTCACAAGAGCAATCGTAGCTAGTCCAAGACAAGCAGGTGTATTGTTTGCAGGAACGGAATATGGATTGTATGTATCTATTAATGATGGTGCATCATGGGAGCGTTTTCAATTAAATCTTCCTGTAACACCAATCACTGATTTATTGATCAAGGATCAAAACCTGATAGTTGCAACACAAGGAAGAAGTATTTATATTTTAGATGACTTATCGTTTGTAGAAAACTTCAAACCTACCCCAACTGTAAGTCAAGTATTCCCTATTGCGAATACGTATCGTGTGCCTCCACAAATGGGTGGAAGAAGAGGACGTGGTGCAAGTGTAAGTATGCCAGCGAATGTGGGTATGAATCCTGCAAAAGGCGTGGTGATTAAATATTGGAAAGCATATGGATCTGAATCTGATTCTACAAGAGTCATGATCAGTATTTTAGATGACCAAAAGAAAGTGATTAAAACCATCAATCATTCTGAGCCAGGTGGTCCAAGTACAGAAGCTGGATTTCAAACTTTTGTTTGGAATATGTACCATAAGGAAGCTGAAAAGCCAGAGGCTGGTTTGATTCTATGGAATGGGTCAACGAGTCCTGTTTTAGCTGCTCCTGGTAAATACACCGCAAAAGTGACTATCGACAACACAGTGACTGAGCAACCATTTACAATTGTAGCTGATCCAAATTATAAAGTGTCTGATGCAGACTTAAAAGCACAGGAGCAATTCTTATTGAAAGTCTCTACTACTTTTAGTGAGATTATGAAAAACTTAAAAAGTATAAAGGAATTGCGCGCACAGATCAATATGTTGCAGAAGAAGACAAAAGATTCTACTTTCCAAAAGCAAGCGAAGGAAGTATTGGCTAATTTAACTAGCATCGAAGAAGCGTTACATCAAACAAAGGCGAAGAGCGGACAGGATGTATTGAATTTCCCAATACGTTTGGACGATAAGATTGCTGGGGTATTTGAATCTGCTGCTTCTGGTTATATTGCACCTACAAAGCAAGTTCAGGAAGTATATCAAGTATTGAAAGTACAAGTAGACGCAGAGTTCAATAAGTTAGAGACCCTTAAGAAAACAGGAGTAAAACAATTGAATGACGCAGTGCATCAATTGTCCATCCCGATTATTGGAGGATAAGCTTCATTGTATTGATTGATTGCGAATTGAGCATAAAAAAAGTCCCGAACATTCGGGACTTTTTTTATGCCTATTAAAATCAGTATGAATTTCTTCAATATAATTTTACGGACTTTGATTTATTCAAAATCCTTGTACAGTAAATATTGTTTACGCATTTTTTTAAATGCGATTAAGCCTGGTTGCCAGCTAGCTCTAATGGCTGCTGCAGTTTGGCCTGATTTTAATTGTTCCATCAATATTGCATTACCAGCTAACTTATTAAAGAAATAGTCGGTGGCTAATTTTGATTTAGGCTCAATAAAAAAACTGTCTTTAACTGGGAAAGCTTGGTACATCTCAATGATCAAATCTAAGTCGATCTTATTTTTTGGTGCTTGTTGATTGCTTAAATCCCATCCGTAACATTTTTGTCCATAAAGTTTAGAACTCATAGCACCAGTTCTTGGGCCTGGAGTAAAACTAAAAGCTTTTCCTTTGATACTAGGATGTCCAATATAAGCAAATGCATGCGCTGTGCCACGACCTTCGCTCATGACTGATCCTTCGATCAAACAAGTTGTTGGATACCAATAAATGGCATTCATGTCTGGTAAGTTTGGAGAAGGTGCAATATTGAAGGTATACATTGATTTATGGTCATAGTTTTTACAAGCAATCACGGTTAATTGAATTGGACTTGCAGATTTATTGATATTGCTATCAGCAGGTGCAGTCAACCATTTTTCACCCACCAACATTTTTGCATATTCTCCAATGGTCATGCCATACACAATAGGCACTTCTTTTTTACCTATAAAGCTGCTATAGGGTTTTTCTAAAATAGGGCCATCCACATAGTGACCATTTGGGTTAGGGCGGTC
>CALPLN020000079.1 GCA_943324415.2 Sediminibacterium ginsengisoli
AGTCGAAAAACTTAGTAGACTACACAAAAGCAATGGGCTTATTGTCTAACAATAGCAATAACACTGTTTATGCAGATGCAGCAGGAAATATCGCCTACTGGCATGGTAATTTTATACCTAAGCGCAACCCTAATTTTGATTATTCCATGCCTGTTGATGGCAGCATTAAAGCAACAGATTGGCAGGGCATTCATGCTTTAAATGAAATTGTACAAAGTATCAATCCAGTCAACGGATGGTTGCAAAACTGTAACGCTACTCCTTTTACTGTAGCAGGAGATCAAAGTCCTAAAGCAACTAATTATCCAGCTTATATGGCGCCGGATGGAGAAAATGGAAGAGGTATTACTGCAGTTGCATTGTTATCCAACATAGATAAAATTAATTTAGACGAACTCATTGCATTAGGATACAATAAAAAATTAAGTGCTTTTGATATTTTATTGCCTCGTTTTATTCAAACAGCAAAGTCAGCAACACTTGCACCGAGAACCAAAAAAGCCATTGACTATTTAGCGAATTGGGACCATGTAGCAGACACCAATTCTGTTGCCACAAGTATCGCGATAGAATGGGCCACAAAATGGGGGGCTGAAATACCACCAGCGAATACAGAAGAAGCAGCAACACAGATACTGTTAAAGTACAATCGAATGGACCAAGAAGTGGCATTTGAAACGAAGATCAAATTATTAGAAGCCACATTGGACCAATTTGAAAAATGGTATGGTGGATGGGAAATCAAATGGGGTGCAATCAATCGTTACCAAAGAGTGGCACCAGGCGCCAATTTCGATGATAACCAACCTAGTTTAGCAGTCAATCAAGGATCATCAAGATGGGGCGCGTTGCCTTCTTTTGAAAGTAGACGCTATGCCAATACCACCAAACGTTATGGTTATACTGGCAACAGTTTTGTAGCTGCAGTGGAATTTGGAAAAAGACTCAAAGCAAAAACAATTGTAACTGGAGGGCAAAGTCGATTTGCTGAGAGTGCCCATTTTACAGATCAAGCGAATGGATTTGTGTACGGACAATTTAAAACCATCCATTATTACAAAGAAGATGTCTTAGCCAATAAAAAACAAGCATACCATCCCGGGTTGGCAAGATAATGTTCATATAGCTTGGTGATTAAGGCAATTTTGACCAAGCCTGCTACATTTTTTACGGCCAGTATTTGCATGAGTCTAGTTCTATGTCCTTCAACGGTTCTCTTGCTATGTCCAAGCTCTGAAGCTATTTGTTTACTAGATGCTTCTTCGCAGATGCGTATTAATATGTATTTATCATATAAGCTTAAGGCGTTTACGCGTTCTATTAAATTGATTTTATCCATGTCTTGAGTCAGTTTTAAAACGCGTTCTGCAGTATGTTGACAAAAATAGACCTTGTGTTGACAGGCCATTTCTACTGCTTTATTCCACTCTTGACTAGACATATTCCTAGAAACAATGACGTCTACCTCTAGTACAATTAACTGATAGAGTACAAAATCGGGGGTGTCCTCATTCAATAAGATGATAAAGGGAAAAACCTGTTGTAAACTGTGTATTTTCTTTTTTACGGCAGGGGATTCAAAATCAAAGATGGCACAATCAATGATCAACAAGCCTTCGGATAAGCCTATCTCAAATCCAGTGAGGTCATCTAAGGAAGTGAGCATTCGATAGCCATTGCACATAGGATGCGCTTTAACCAACTGGCTACAGCCCATTGCATAGATTGCTTGTTGGTCACAGATGAATACTTGTCTTTGTTGTGGTTGGGGTAGGTGGTTTTTTTGCATATCTAAAAGAACCATAGATTCTGCTGAACCAGTCCATAGGATGCAGATTTTACATTAATGGCTGTATATTTTAAGGCATTTACCCCCTTCAATTAAAATCGAATAGTATAGTTTAAAGCCATAGTCGATAGAATTTAAACAGAATGGCCTAAATTGCTTCATGCAATTTGAAAAATCTATTACACTTGCCACTTTTTCACCGCTATGGTGGCAAAGTATTTTACTAATTGGTGCTAGTATTTTTTTACTCATTCAATTACCTAAGTATATTAAGAAAATCAATATCAAGCAGTACGATTTATTTATTGCCCTGTTGTTGATTGCGAATTTTTTAATTGAACAAACCTATAATTATTATAATGGGCTTTGGAATATTCAACAAAATATACCAGCACATTTATGCAGCATTAGCAATATCTTATGCATCATCTATCTTTTTAATAAAAATCAACTACTAGGCGAATTCGTTTACTACTGGGGATTATTGGGAGGAATACATGCACTACTTACACCCGAATTCAACACAGGCGTAATTGGATATAATTTTTACAGCTTTTTCATAGGACATGGCGGATTGTTATTGGTGGTTTTGTACATGGTCAAGCACAACGGCTTTAGACCTAGGAAAAAATCTTGGCTAAAAATATTTGGCTACTCGCAATTGGTGGTCCTTGCAGTAGGAATAATGAACTATGCAGTGGGAACCAACTATATGTTCTTAAGGGCCCGACCAACCGCATTGAACCCTTTGATTATTGGTGAATGGCCATTTTATTTAATCACTTTCGAATTGGCTGCGATTTCCCATTTCTGGTTATTTTATTTGCCGTTTGCTAGAAAAAATAAAAGGGCCGAATTGGCCCTTTAGTTCATAAAGTTGGATCTTATCCAAGCTTATAATTCTTCTATTCTTTTTGCTTTGTCGTCAATGACCAAGTCAAAATTAGGCTTCACTGCTCCGCCATTTGGACAAAATCCTGTAATTAAATCATTGAACTTGCAACCCCATTTGGTCAATTGTTCTAAAGTCAATGGTCTTAAATCTCTTTTTGAACTTTCTCCTCTTCCAGTCCAATAAGTAATATGCCAGCCTTCCTCATACAGCTTATTGATTTTAGCAATATTGTCAAAATTGGGTTCAGCTAATTCATACACACGCTTTTCGGTATAAAAACAAATGGTTTCGTCAATGTCAATTAATGCTTTTTTAGAACCGAATCTTTTTGATTCTATCATAAGTAGGGATTAAATAGTGATGGTAAATGGTTGTATTAATTAATTATTTTTTTATAATCTTGCTGTTACAATGGATCGATCTAAAAATGCTTTCGTATCATACACAATGGCATCTGGATTATTTTTCAATGAAGCATAATCAACCACTTTAAAAAAATCATGTGCCACTGCTAAGACGATTGCGTCATACTTTGCCAGCGAAGTAACTAATTGGACCTGCTGTTTTTGCCATACTTCATCTGCATTTGCAAATGGATCAAATGCGTCTACGAGCGCCCCCTTGTCTCTTAAATATCGAATGATTTCAAACACTTTTGAATTTCGAATATCCGGACAGTTCTCTTTAAATGTAACCCCAAGGACCAATACATTGGCGCCTTGAATTTGCTTATTCACTTTTTCCAACAACCGAATTAATTTCTCACTCACAAATAAACTCATTTGATCATTGACATCACGTCCAGACAAAATCACTTGTGGATGATAGCCCACTGTCTTTGCTTTAAATGCTAAATAATAAGGATCTACTCCAATGCAGTGTCCGCCCACCAATCCCGGCTTAAAGGGCAAAAAATTCCACTTCGTACTTGCCGCTTCTAATACTTCATGTGTATCTATGCCCATTCGATCAAAAATCAACGCCAACTCATTCACAAAGGAGATATTGATATCTCTCTGTGCATTCTCGATTGACTTAGCAGCTTCCGCCACTTTGATAGATGGTGCTGCATAAGTGCCCGCTGTAATAATGCTCGCATACAATTGATCAATGTACTTTGCTATTTCAGGTGTAGACCCTGAAGTGATTTTTTGAATCTTAGTTAAAGTGTTGACCTTATCACCTGGATTGATCCTTTCTGGAGAATAACCACAATAAAAATCCAGATTCAATTGTAATCCTGAAATTTTTTCAAGCACAGGAACGCAATCCTCTTCTGTACAACCAGGATACACCGTACTCTCATAAATCACAATATCTCCTGATTTTAAAACGCTCCCAATTTGGGATGTCGCATACAATAAAGGAGATAGGTCTGGCGTCTTATCTTCATTGACAGGCGTCGGCACAGTCACAATAAATATGGTGGCATTCGCAATCGATGATAGCGCAGATGTAAGTCGTAAATTGGTAGCTGTTTGTATCTCCTCTAATGAACTTTGCAAAGTACTATCCACTCCTTCTTTGAGTGCATCTATTCTAGCTTGATCCATGTCATATCCAATCACTTGGTACTTTTCAGAAAATGCCAACGCCAAGGGTAAGCCCACATAACCTAGTCCGATGATGGCAATAATGGGGGATGGAGATGGTATCAACTGTTGCATTAGCCACCAAAGTTAAAGGAGACCTTAATGATGTCCATATTTTTTTTCACCAGATGGAATCGCAATAGTTAATCTGTTTTGCGCAGGGGGAAGTGGACAGGTTGCAAATTCAGTAAAAGCACATGGAGGATTATAGGCTTTATTGAAGTCGATATAAGTATATCCTTGCTCGTCTGGTTTTTCTAACTCTATAAATCTACCCGATCCATAGGTGGTTTTGCCAGAAGTCGCATCTGCAAAGGTCACGAAAAGCCTTACTCCACCCTCATCTATAGCGTCCAAGCGATAGGTTTTGCCTTCTATCTCAAAAACCAATTGTCCACCATGTTTCTGTGCCGTATTTTGACCTAACACATTCATGATCATCAAAGGATTTTGATCCTGAGGGATGACTTTTGCCTTAATGCGCCATTTTTGCTCTACCGGAAACCTTTCAATGCCTTTAAATTCAACTAAGGTTTTTGCCTTTAAATTTCTAAATCTAACACCCACCTTATCTTCTCTTTTAATGACCACCCAAACAAAATGCTTCCATTCGCAGGTATACTCCCCTTCTGTTTCAGTTAATAAATTCAATGCCCCATCATTTTTCACTACCGCACCAGCTTTATTTTTTATCGTAATTTTTTCATTATTTGTATTCTTCCAAAAGACTTTTCCATTGTCATACACAAAATCACCTAAATGCTTTGGGAATTGAGCGTTGTTATACACTACCTCATTCTCTGAGGCCGAACCAAATTGATTGACCCCGTTTTTTAGCCAAAACAAGCCCTCTAAATTCAACCAGCCATTGGGTTGCTTCAATGCTGCAATTCTTGCGTCATGCCATTGTTCAAGTTCCGCAAAATAGGTACTGGTTTGCGCAAAACTTGTTAAACTAAGCAATGTTAAAAAAGTTATTATAGAAAGTTTTCTCATTTTAGTTGGCTTAAATCGGTTACCCGATATTGAATGTGTTTGTTGACTTTTTTTATATAGAATCAGGTCTCAAAATTAGACAATTTTATTTGTCTATCAAATTAGTAGAGATTATTTTTTTGTTAGCGTTAACAATAGTTTGATTAAATTTACGATGAAACATTTTAAGCGCATGAAAAAAATACTATGTATACTGATACTCTCTGCAGGATTTGTTGCTTGTAAAAAAGAAACAGAAACGCCGAAGCCAACTACACCAACCGCTACAACCAATCCTAATTTAGCAGCCAATACTTGGATACACGAAGTAATGAGTTACTATTATTTATGGAATAGTAAAATGCCTAGCATCTCTGGTACCAATACAAGCGCTAAGTCAACCGACTATTTTTATACCCTTTTAAACGATTATGGTAAAACAGATCGCTTTTCTTGGATCGACGAAAGTTATACCAATCTGCAAAATCAATTAAATGGCGTTAGTACTGTTTTAGGTGTTAAAAACAATGCATTTTATACAGATGATACCAAAACAAGTCTTGCATTTGTATTGGCCTATGTATTAAAAGGAAGTCCTGCAGAAAAAGCTGGATTAAAAAGAGGAGATATTATTTTGAAGGTGGATGATCAAACCATCACCAATTCCAATTATACCACTATTTTATCCAATCAAACTTTAAAGCTTGGACTCGGAGATTTCTCTAACGGCGCTTTTGTATCAAATGGAAAATCGGTGACTGTTACAAAAGTAGAACTGCAAACCAATCCGATATTAGCAGATACCATTATTGCCTGGTCTGGTAAAAAAGTGGGCTATCTTGCCTACAGTCAATTTCTGACAAGCTTTGATGATAGCCTCAGGGCGATATTCGGTCGCTTTAAATCTGCCGGTGTGAACGAATTGGTATTGGACTTTAGATACAATGGTGGTGGATATGTAGTGTCTTCTGATTTGATTACCAATTTGACCGTTAAAGATGCTGCTGCGAAAGTGGGCAAACTGATGAATAAAAAAGTCTACAACGATACCTATGCTGCTTATTTAGAAAGAACTTCTGGCACTAGTGCGTTTGAAACCTTATTCAAATCCGAACCCAATAACCTGGGCACACTCAATCGTGTATTTGTGTTAACCGCAGGAAATACGGCTTCTGCTAGTGAATTGGTCATTAATAATTTAAAGCCCTTTATGGAAGTGATCCTAATAGGTGAAAACACCTATGGAAAAAATGTAGGCTCTTTTACCATCACCGACCCCAATAAAAGATGGAACTTTGGACTACAACCCATTACTTTTTTGACTGCGAATGCAATTGGAGAGTCAAATTATGGCACTGTAAGTGGATTTACGCCAAATTATTTGCTAGCCGACAATGTGTTGCCTTATAAAACTTTGGGCAATCCAAGTGAAACTTATTTTAGCAAGGCCTTAAGTATTATAGGTGGTGTTGCTTATCAAGCAAATTCCACAGAGCGCGTGATAAAATATACACGAACTTTGGCTAGTAAAGAATCCTTCTCTGACAACAAGTGGTTAGACAGGAAAGATATGTGGATGGACCCAAAATAAAAAATTATGAATTCAACCATACAGGTTTTTGTTACTGGCGGCACCTTTGATAAAGAGTACAATGAATTAAATGGTAATCTTTATTTCAAAGAAACCCATTTGCATGAAATGCTAAGTTTAGGCAGAAGCAAATTGGATTTATCCATTGCATCTTTGATGATGAAAGATAGCCTCGACTTTGTAGAAGCAGATCGTGCTTTAATTGCATCGGCCTGCAATACAACAGAAGCAGAAAGAATTTTAATCACACATGGCACTGATACCATGACGATCACTGCGCTTTATTTGCAAAAATTTTGTCCCAATAAAACAATTGTACTAACTGGTGCAATGATCCCTTATAAGTTTGGTAGTTCTGACGGTTTATTCAATCTAGGGAGCGCACTCGCTTTCACACAAGTCCTTTCACCTGGCGTATATATTGCCATGAATGGAAAGTATTTTGAAGCAGATAAAGTCAGAAAAAATACCGAGAAAGGCGAATTTGAGGCAATATAAAATTACGCCAACACGCGCATCCTGCTTTGTTTAGTCCATTACTGCATCCCAAAGCTTTGCACGAATTTGCAATGCCTCGATCGATGCCAATTCTGCCTCTTTCCACTTCACGGCATCTTCTCCGCAAAGCTCAGACACCATTTCCAAAGCGAGGTGACTATGATGTCCTCCATCCACTTCGATATGACGCTCTATATAGTATTTAAAAATGGAAACTTTCTCTGGAGATTCTGCAACTAATTTTTCCAATAAACGGGTAAACATATCTGGAATTAAATCCTCTCTTCCAAAAGTGAACACAGCCGCTTGCACATGCGCTGGAGCATGGTTGACAATCCTAAATGTAAAGCTCAAGAAATCTTTTACAGTAGCAGCGCAATCCAATGCTTGAATAGCAACTTCAATGCTTACACCTGACTGAATTGCTTGCATTAATCCTTTAATGGCATTGGTAGAAGCACCCATTTGATCCATTGCTTGTTGGTACAATTCAAAATGACTTATACGATTGTCAAATTCGTCTACATCGGATTCTTCGCCTAGCACGATTTCATTGATTAAATATCTCGTATTGGCTGATCCAATTGGCACCCATGGCGTTTGCACACAGGTTAACTTTTGTTGTAAAGATTTTAATAAGCTCATGAAATCCCATACAGCAAAAACATGCACTTGTGCAAATTTTTGTAATTCCGACAATGTCTGTATTTGATGGTATACAGGGTGTTGTAATAACTGGGCTCTACTTGGCTCAATTGCGGATTTTAATTGTTGTATTCCTGTATGCATAGGTTGATTTTGAGAGCGCAAAGTTAACTAAATAAGAACTTAATTAAACGGCTGTTTAATTAATAATAGTTTAGTACCTTAATGTTTAAACTAATGACAAAAAATACTGCCCTTTTCTACAATTAAGCGAATATAAAATCAGGTATCATCAGCCAAAAAAAATTTATGCTAAAAATTATAACCAGTCTTTTCTTGCTTCTACTTATGAATACATCAAACGCCCAACAAACAAAAATCATTGCACATCGTGGTGCATGGAAAGAGTTTAATTTGCCAGAAAATTCCATTGCTTCATTGGCAAAAGCGATTGAACTTAAATGTGATGGAGCAGAGTTTGATGTTCGAATGACTAAGGATGGCGTACTAGTTGTGAACCACGATCCTGTTTATTTTGGCGATACGATTCAGACCAATACTTACGCATATTTAAATAGAAATAAATTATCCAATGGAGAGTCATTGCCAACCCTAGAACAATATTTTTTAACAGGTACACAAGACAAGCACAAAACCTTACTCATTTGTGAAATTAAAGCGGCTATTAAGGATAAGGAACAAGACTATTTAGCG
>CALPLN020000080.1 GCA_943324415.2 Sediminibacterium ginsengisoli
TAATGTGTTGGATTCGCCGGAACATTAATTCTTTCTTCATTTGGATCTGCTCTACGTATTGCTTCATCGATGCCCATAAAATCTTGCAATTGGAAGATGGCCCACATGGCAGGAGAATATAGATGTTGTAATAAAATTGCTTTGTTGATCCATCCATCACAATACATAGGCGCATCACCCCACTGACCAATTTCTTGATTGTAAAACTGCTGAGTCTTTGCCCTATCTTCCTCCCACCATCCTCTAATGGTACTTGTATCATGTGATGAAGGCGTGACCACACTTAAATAGGGAGCATCATTTGGATGAAAGAATGTTTTGTGTGTTGCTTTTGGCATACGTTGTACTTCTAAACTTAACATACCCAATTGATACATCACATCTGGCACACAAGATGGCACCAACCCTAAATCTTCCCCACAGATTAACATATTCGTGGATCGCTTTAGCATCGGTAATTTTTTCATGGCTTCTTTTTCCCATGCAGCATCCTGACGTTTAAAGAAATAATCTACATACAATTCATTCAATACATATTTAGTGCTTTCGTCTAAATGTTTAAATGAACTAGTCTGCCCTATATTGAATCTAAAATGATATTGTTGTGGTTTGTCTCCGTCAATTAAAATGACATTGGCAATTAAATTGTACAAACCTTGCTTCATCTTAGCATTGGCCTCTGTTTGAGCCTCTTTTGCAAAATAAGCCTCCACAGCTCGTTGCGTATTAAATGCAGGTAATAACGCATAATGACCGTCTCCAATGGATTCTAAGAAATTAGCTTTGATATAATCATTATCATAACCAAATTCTTGAAACAAAATTGTCTCATTGATATAAGGCATCGTAAATCTGTAATGATCAAAGGCAATCCCTTTTGCACTGAACTCATTGATGCCAACCGGAATCGCTGGAACAAAATGTCCCAAGATCCCTTCTACAGCATGCATTGGAATACTCCAAATTCTGAAGAACCCTAAAATATGATCAATTCTAAATGCATCAAAATAGTATTTCATTTGATCAAACCTAGATTTCCACCAAGCAAAATCATCCGCCGCCATAACTTCCCAATTATAAGTTGGGAAGCCCCAGTTTTGTCCAGCAACTGCAAAATCATCTGGAGGTGCACCTGCTTGCATATCCATGTGGAATAAATTAGGATGCTGCCAAGCATCTGCACCAAATCGATAGACACCAATAGGAATGTCCCCTTTAAGCACCACACCTTGAGCATGAGCGTAATCTGTAGCAGACTTTAATTGTAGGTGTAAATGGAATTGCACAAAATAAAAGAGCGCAATAGAGGTATAGGTTGTAGAAGTTGGATCTACTAATTTAGCAATCTCAGTTGCGCTAAACTTTGAATGAGTAGGCCAAGTATTAAAATCCACTGTGCCATGTAAATCTCTCAAATAAGAGAAAGCACTATAAGGTAATAACCATGATTGATTGTCCTCAAAGAATTGTTTAAATGCAGGAGTGGCTAAATCTCTTTTGCCATTCACGTCATACACTGCTTTTAATGCTTCCCATTTTACTGCAAGCACTTGGTCATAATCCATATCTGGCAATGCATTCAAAGCTGCTTGTTTTGCAAGCGCATGTTGAATTAATTTTTCTTGCCCAGCATCTACTAATGCGGACAATCGAATATACATGGGATGCAATGCAAAAGCAGAAATGGCTGCATAAGGATAAGAATCCCTCCAGCTATGTGTTGCAGTCGTGTCATTGATCGGCAATAACTGTATCAGTTTAAGTCCAACCTTTTTTGCCCAGTCGGCCAATAGTTTGATATCACTAAATTCCCCTACTCCCATACTTTGATTGGATCTTAATGAGAATACAGGAATCGCGACACCTGCACCTTTCCATTGCGTATGTCCCACTTGTGCAAATCCATCTTGTGCAAGCACTAATTTATTGGCGCCAACTGGCTCATACAACACCCTGTTGTTGCCGGACTCAAAAGAAACAAATGTTTTTTGAGCTGTATCATAAATGCCATACTTATATACAAAAGGAAAATTGCATTTGTTTAAATTCAAAGCGATTTCAAAATAAGGTTGATCCATTATTTTCTGTAAAGGCAAAGCCTTAGTGGCATCCCATCCTCCAATTTCCTTGGACTCGCCAATCATACAGATTGTCTGATGTGGCGCAAGCAATGGTGCCTTGACTCTGAAAATATGTGTTGTGTTTTTTGGAATTTCAGGTTTAACTTGATTGTCCGAGCCTTGTAATAAAACATTTGCAAAAGGTGCAGTATAAAAAGCATTGTCTGTATAACCTGTAAAATTCCAAGCATCTATTAAAACCAATTCTTTAGTAGCAACTTGTTCCACTGTGATTGATTTATCTGAACCCCAATCAAAACTTCTGGTTCCATCTGCATTTTGAATAAAGTAACTATAGTTGACAGTACCCTCTTTTAGCAAACCCTTAGTTTCCAGATGCAATACCCAATAATCATCATTCAAATACACCATTGGTACAGCTTGTTCAATCTTGCCATTTCCCAATAAAGGATGGTTGCCTGTAATAAAAATAGCTTGACCAAAACTGGTCTTAAACCTTAAGTGGAAATTCAGTTTTTCAATCATATACAATCGTTTTTCGAATGGCATTAAAGATAATTACAAATCGGGTTAAATAGCCTTAACTAATCAAATTATTGTATCTTGCTTGCGACCAAGCAAGGGATTCATGGACAAAATAATTATCTACACAGACGGCTCAGCTAGAGGCAATCCAGGACCTGGTGGTTTTGGTGCTATTTTGATCTGGGGAGAAAAAGTAAAAGAAATTGCTGAGGCATATCGATATACCACCAATAATCGCATGGAGCTTTTGGCCGTCATCAAGGCTATATCTATCTTAAAAACAAAGAAGCTCCCTATCCTCGTGTATACCGATAGTAAATATGTGGTTGAATCTGTAGAGAAAAAATGGTTGGACAACTGGATAAAAACTGACTTTAAGGGCGGCAAGAAAAACAAAGATTTATGGCTAGCCTTTTACGCGCTTTCGAAAGAATATAAAGTGAAATTTCATTGGGTAAAAGGTCATGCAGACAATCCCTATAACAATCGATGTGATGAATTGGCCACCATGGCAGCGGATTCAGGACCTTGGCAAGTGGATGATTTCTACGAAGCAATAGATCCTAAAAAATAATTAGACTTCCCTATGTACGTCAAAAAAATGGGTCCTGATTCTTTCGAATGAGGACCCATTTTAATTATTTCAAAATCAAATTTTCTTAGATCGCTTTGAATTTTGGTAAAGCTAATTTGTATCCTCCGAATAAGACTGCACCAAATACGAGTGTACCTGCTACACTGTATGCATAGAATGGCAAACCGTCTACCATAGTTTGCATTAAACCTGCTGTTGTTAGAGGATGTTGGTAACCGCCAAAGCTAGCCCAAACTATAAAATTGGAGATAAGGAAATAGACTGTTGGTGCTGCTATAAAATTACCTACAAATTTGCTCAAATGGTTTGTTTGCAAACCGAAACCAAACACTGCTGTAGCTGCGATTAACAAATAGTTCTGCCATTGTCCATCATAAAAACCTTGAATTGGACTTAAGTGATTTACATATAATACTTGGTATAATAAGTCCGACAAAAACATAGAAACAAGTGGTAACAAAAATGCAAAATGCTTGTTTTTAACAAACAATGAACCACTAAATAAGGCAATTGCAATTTGAGGAGCGAAGCCAAAAGGTCTTCCTGGCAATACTCTATATAGAGCACTAGTTGCAATCATTATAATTAAGGCGATCACTATTTCTTTGTTCAGTTTCATCAGTTGCTATTTTATATTTTCTTTGTATAAAACAAATATACATATTTGGCTTGTTTTATGCAGGATTGATTTTCCTCAAATGTGTATAAATCCACTAAGGGACAAATGATTTGAATAAAACAGCCGTTTCTGAGCCGGTTTGCTGAACCTCATACAAGTCTCCAGCCTTTACCGCCGCTAGTTCCCCGGCCTGTAATTCAATACCATTTATGATTGCAGCTCCCTGCATGACCAAAAACATTTCAAAAGAATCTGTTTTGTTTGTGTAAGTTTCACCTACTGATATAGCTATTTTAGTTAAACCAAAATCGGGTACTGGACATGGAAATTGAATCTCAAACGAATTAATCTCATCCCCCTTTAAAATATTCGGATGAGTTGGTTCAAATTGAATATGCTGAATCAGTTCCTCAATATCAATATGCTTTGGAGTTAAGCCACCTCTTAAAACGTTATCACTGTTCGCCATCAACTCTATATTCTGTCCTTCTAAATAGGCATGCAATAACCCTGCTCCCTGAAACACCCCTTGGTATTTTGGCACCTGGACAATGTTTAAGATGTAAATGGATAAAATGCCTTTATCAATATTAGCTTCCGGCACGATTCCTCCGTAATATTTGTTAGCCCACCAATGGGGATGTGATTTATCTACTTTACCTGCGGCCACTTCCTCTACTGCCAATTCCAACAATGGCTTTAAAATAGCATCTGCAGCTTCTTGATGAAGTCGCATAAAATAACTGTACAAACCTGCATAATCTTCCTGTCCAAAAATGGGTAATAAGGATTGTAATGGATGGAGGTTTTCTAGCCTTTCTTTTAAAGTTGCTGCTGGCATAAAACCATGTAATAACCAAAAATCACTCAAGGCTACCATCACTTCTGGCTTATGATTTTGATCTTTATAATTCCTGTTCGGCGCATCAATTGGGATACCCGCTCGTTGTTCTTTTTCAAAACCAATAGCTGCATTGGACTTAGACGGATGCACCTGAATACTCAGCATTTTTTCAACATCTAAAATTTTAAATAAATAGGGTAAACTATTAAAACGATCTGCTGTCTTTGCGCCTAAATATTGAATTTTATTTTCTTGAATTAATTGATCTAATGCAAAATTACCTTCATTGGTTTCCAAGATAGCAGGTGCGGATGGATGCGCCCCCATCCAATATTCTGCAAAGGGTTTGCCCGATGCATTGTCTACATGCATCAATTGTGGCAGGAATGTTTTCCCTCCCCACTCGTAATGCCTATGAATTCCTTGTAATTTATACGTTGTATCCATGTATTCAAATTAAGTATTTTCCTGGCTACTCAAATCTAATTATAATGAGTTTCCACAACAAAGATACTGGGTTTTTAGGCGAAAATATAGCAGCCGAATACCTTATAAGTAAAGGATATACAATCCTTTTTAGAAATTGGCGCTACAAACATTTGGAAATTGACCTCATTGCAAGTAAAGGCAATTGTTTACATATTATTGAAGTCAAAACAAGGCGGTCAAACACTTATGGCTTTCCAGAACAACATATCCATGCTAAAAAAATGCAACATTTAAAGAATGGGGCTGCCCTATTCCAGTACCAGCATCCTGTTTGGCAACTACTTCAATTTGATGTGATTGCCATACAATTGTATGCAGCAAATAAATGGGAACTATTGTTGATAGAGGATGTCTATTTTTAGAACAGCAGTTGTTTACTGCATTGCTAATTTCATTTTTTCAACCAACTTATAGGTCGCTGGGCAATATTCCAAATTCTGTTTGTGTACGTGGATGTATTCCACAAATTTCTTTTTTGTCAAGTGCGGAAAACCTGCGCAGTCAGCCGGTCTTACCTCATAAATGGAACACATATTAGATTTTAAATCTAAGAACTGACAAGGTCTAGCAACATTCAACCAATCCTTATCCTTTTTGTCATACTCCAACCAAGTGGACTTAAATTCTGCAGGTTTCATTTCCAAATGAGCTGCAATTCTTTTGATATCTTTTGGCGTAAAAGTTGGACTCATCGACTTGCAACAATTTGCACAAGATAAACAATCCACTTCGGCCCAAACTTCTGGACTTAACTGTGCAGCAATTTGATCTAGATTTTTAGGATTTTTCTTTTCTATCTTTGTTAAGAAGGATCTGAATTGTTTTGCGTTATGTCTAACTTTCTGCTTAAATGACCTTAAATTTACTTGCATAGGGATATGAATCTGACACGAAATAAACCCTTTATCAATTAAATATCAAATCTTTTCCTAAACTAGTTCATCGCAAATGCAGTGGGATATCTATAAAAAAGGCTTTAAAGCATTCTTGCAATTGGAGAAATCATTGAGCGGACATTCAGTGGAAGCTTACCTAAGAGATATTGATAAACTTGCAAACTTCTTAGCCCCTATCAACGAAATCCATACTCCTGCTGATATCCAATTAAGCCATTTACAGAGTTTCATTCAAAGTATTGGAGAGATAGGCATGGCAGCAACTTCTCAGGCAAGGATCATATCCGGCGTGAAATCCTTTTTCAAATACTGCTTGATAGAACAGATCTGCAATGTCAATCCAACTACATTGCTACCTAGTCCAAAAACAAGCCGAAAACTACCGGATGTATTGAGCTTCGAAGAAATAGAACAAATGATTGGAGAACTTGATTTGAGCAAACCAGAGGGAGGAAGAAATAAAGCGATCCTAGAAGTGATGTATAGCTCTGGTTTAAGAGTGACAGAAGCGATACAGCTTAAAATATCCTGTTTGTATTTAGACGTTGGGTTCATTCGGGTGATTGGTAAAGGTGATAAAGAACGATTGGTGCCAATTGGATCTGATGCCATAAAATATATCAAACTCTACAAGGATACCATTCGGATACATCAAACACCAGCCAAAAACTGTGAGGATATCTTGTTTTTAAATAACCGCGGTAAAGGGCTAAGCAGGGTCATGATTTTTTATATCATCAAAGACCTCATCCTAAAGACAGGTATCAAGAAATCCATCTCCCCCCATAGCCTACGACATAGCTTCGCCACGCACTTGGTAGAAGGCGGAGCCGACCTCAGGGCTGTTCAGGAGATGTTAGGCCATGAAAGTATCACGACTACGGAGATTTACACCCATATCAATAGAGATTTTCTTAGGGATACCTTGGATCGTTTCCACCCTGCCTTTCAAAAAAAATAACATCATAAACGCCTAAAATAAAGTAGGTTTGTTGTTCTAAAATTAAGAAATATGAAAAAGATACTTTTTGTAATTGGAAGCTTTTTAAGCTTAACTGCAATGGCTCAAGTGAAGATGCCTGCACCTAGTCCTACTCAAACTTTAACACAAGAATTTGGATTGGGGAAAATCGAAATCGTTTACTCTAGACCAAGCTTAAAAGGTCGTCCAGTTTTTGGTGCAGGTAGTTTATTGGCGCCATTCGGTGATGTTTGGAGAACTGGTGCGAACGGAGCTACTAAATTAACTTTCTCTGATCCTGTAAATATCGGCAACAAAACATTACCTGCAGGATCTTATGGTTTATTCACTATCCCAGGTGCTACAGAATGGACTATCATTATCAATACTAATTCTAAAGGTTGGGGAAGTTTTGACTACAAAGAAGCAGAAGATGTGGTTCGTCTTAAAGTTGCTCCAGAAACAACTTGTAGCACGACAGAAACTTTCACCATCGGAATAGATAATATTACTGCGCAAACAGCAACCATTTATTTGAAATGGGGTAAGACAAAAGTGAATATTCCTATCATCACAGATATCAGACCAACTGTACGTGCACAAATTGAAGCTGCAACATCAGCTGCAACAGTGAATCCAAGTATATATCAATCTGCTGCTACATTTTATCTTGAATTAGATCATGACTACAATAAAGCTTTGGTATTTGCCGATAAAGCAATTGCTGCTAATGCAAAAGCATATTGGTTGCATTTATTAAAAGCAAGAATTCATGTTGCTTTGAAAGATAAAAAAGGTGCTAAAGCAAGTGCTGAAACTTGTAAGCAAATGGCTACAGAAGCAAAAAATATGGATTATGTAAGATCTGCTGATGAGATCTTGAAGTCTTTATAATCTAGCACATTATTATAAAAAAGCCCTCCCGTAATTCGGGAGGGCTTTTTTATGTGCGGAAGAGGAGATTCGAACTCCCACGCCCGGGTATGGGCGCTACCACCTCAAGGTAGTGCGTCTACCAATTTCGCCACCTCCGCAGGAGCGCAAACCTACATAAATTTCGGGAGGCTGTTATATTTTTTTGCATCTTTGTAGCACTGTATTTTATAGCCCATAAAAACTTACCATGTCTAATTATATCGTTTCCTGCCCTAAATGCCAACACAGCTTTGAACCAACCGACGCTATCCGCGACGAGATTGAAAAAGAATTGCGCGGCAAAATGACCGATTGGCAAAAAAAGAAAGAAGAAGAAACCAATCAATTATTGGCAGAACAAAAAACAAAAATCCAGAATGAACTTACTGAGCAATTAAAAAAGAATATTTCTGGAGAATACGAACATAAGCTTAAGTTGATGCAGGACAATGAAGCCAACATGAGCAAGCAAGTAAATGAGTTCAGACAAAAAGAATTAGAATTCTTAAAACAAGTGCAAGCCATTCAAGCAAAAGAGGCAGAACTTGAATTAGAATTGCAAAGAAAATTAAACACAGAAAGAGAAAGTTTAAAAGCACAAATTCAAAAAGAAGAAGCAGAACGTTTATCTATAAAAGACCAAGAACATATTTTAAAAGTAAAAGAATTAGAAAAACAATTAGAAGACCAACGCAAACTAGCCGAAGAAATGCGACGTAAGGCA
>CALPLN020000081.1 GCA_943324415.2 Sediminibacterium ginsengisoli
CAGTAACTGCTTTAGGTACTGCTTCATCTTCTGCTGATTACACTGCGATGGTAGGAAAATTAGTTCCTGCTTATTTGCAAAAAGGTAAAGGAGGAGTTTTGACTGTAGATATGTGGAAGAGAAGTATCAACACAATGAAGGCGCGTAATATCTTAGTGAACAACACTAAGGCTAGTATGTCTTCTTCTCAATGGTCAGCTGTATTGACATTGGCTAACGATGGTGTTAGAGCAACTGACTTAGTATTTACTGCACGTACAGATGCAAACGGAAGTTTCATCGAGTCTACTGTAGCAGATAAAGTAGGTCAAGCTGCAACAACTGGATCTACGAATACGTACAAGTTAAGTGAGCGTTGGGTTCAGGACTTCGTTGCTGGTGATAAGCGTAAAGATCAAAACGTAATCACTTTAGCATCTGTTGGTCTATTCAACACTGACCGTGGTAACTCTTTCAATACACGTTATAGCTTAAAGTATGCAGGTAATGGTTTATCTGGCGTGTATACTTACGCTAACAACGTAATTGGCGCAAATGAAATTACAATTGCTGCTACTTACGAAGAGAATGAGTTAATGAAAGCAGAAGCTTTAATTATGACAGGTCAAGTAGACTTGGGTGCTGCATCAATTGATGCTGTAAGAACTTACCAAGGTGCTGGTTTAACAGCATTAGGTGCTGGTTTAACTCAAGCTGCGGCTTATGAGCAATTAAGAAGAGAGCGTAGAATTGCATTAGCATTCAAAGGCTTATCTTTCTATGATGCTCGTCGTTGGGAAATCATTGCTCCAGACAAGTCTCGTACTGGTGCTGTGGTGGTCTCTTCTACAGGTGTGGTGAACACGAACGCTACAATTGTCTATGGTTTCTTAGACTATTGGGATGATCCAGATAATGAATTAGCTTATAATCCAGCTGAAACAGGTTCTGCACCAACAAAGAATCCAAAGCAATAATTACTATTTAGGTAATATTTTGAAACAAGACCCCTCGGGGTCTTGTTTTTTTATGTACCTATAGTAACTTTAAGTTTATAAAACCAATCCCATGAAAAATCTACTTCTGTGTTTTTCTTTATTCATTGTACTTCTTAGCCATGCGCAAAAAAATACAATTTCAACTACGGGCAAGTGGGGTCAGCAAATTTTCATTAGTGATGTAAATGGACAAGCATTTACCAATAAATATGACGGTATCACCGGATCGGTCTATGATCATAACGAATATCAATTAGCAAAGATTACTTTGAAAGACGGCAGAGTGTACAATGATGTGAAAGCAAGAATCAATTTATTGGAACATGAAGTTAATTTTATCGCATCCAATGGGCAAGAGGGGTACCTAGGTAAGGGGATGGCCACTGAATTAATTTATACTGTACCTAAAGAAGTTGACGACGATTTAAAAGTATATCAATGCGGCTTCCCTCCAATCGACAATCAAAATCGAATCTCTTTTTATCAGATCTTAATAAACGGTAAAACGAGCCTTCTTAAATCTGTTTATAAAACGATACAAGAGCGTAATAATGACTTATCAGGGGAACGCTATAAGGAGTTTGCAACCTATGAAAACATGTATCTTTTGAAAGAGGGCGTGATGGTTCGAATTAAAAAAGACAAATCTAGCCTACTTGCTTTATTAAAAGATAAAAATCAGGCGGTACAAAAATACATTGACGATCAAAAATTAAACCTAAAGAGCGAAGCACATTTAATAGCCTTAGTGAAATACTACAATACCTTATAGATGGACTTTGTTGAACAATTAAATGAATGGGGGGCAGCAAAAAAACCTTTTGTCTTTCTCATTGATTTTGAACAAAAAAAACCCTTGGCTTGGACAGTGGAGGATTGCCCAGATTGGTTTCAATATAAATTCACAAAAGTCAATTCACTCAAGCAGCCGAATCCAGTACTGGTCCATCAAGAGCTACCTCCAATAGCATCACTTATTAAGCATCCTATTGCACTTGCTCAATACAAGCATAAGTTCAATCAGGTGCTCGACGCCTTAGTTAAAGGAGATAGTTTTTTAATCAATCTTACAATCCCTACACCAGTTGAAAATAAAGTTGATTTTCAAACCTATTTTACACGCGCGCAATCTAAATATGTGATATGGTTAAAAGAGGAGTTCATCGCATTCTCGCCAGAAACATTTATACAAATTGAAGCAGGCAGAATTGCTACTTTCCCAATGAAAGGCACGATTGATGCAAAGCTACCCGATGCAAAAAATACATTACTTGCGGACCCTAAAGAATTCGCAGAGCACGCTACGATTGTGGATCTGTTAAGAAATGATTTAAGTAGGGTGGCTTCTAAAGTTAGGGTAACCAATTTTAGATACTATGAGGAGATCCAAACTCAAAATGGCATCATTGGACAAGTAAGTTCATCAATCGAGGGGGAACTGCCTGCCGATTACGCGTCTAAGATTGGCAGTTTACTATATGAATTATTACCGGCAGGTTCTGTATCCGGTGCGCCTAAAAAGAAAACTACTCAATTGATCGCATCCATCGAAGGACAAGATCGGGGTTATTATACTGGAATTGCTGGCTATTTTGATGGATCCAACTTAGATAGTTGTGTACTGATTCGATATCTTGGCGCAGATCAACAATACCAAAGTGGCGGTGGAATTACTTTTCAGAGTGACCTAGAAGCTGAGTACCAAGAAATGTTAAATAAAGTTTATGTCCCAGTTTTTTGAGAGCATCCGCGTTAATGAAGGAATAGTTGAAAATGTACACTTTCATCAGTTAAGGGTTAATAAGACCTTTAAAGCGTTTGATGCTTCCCAAAACAGCCTTGAATTAGATGCGATTGTTCAGCGTTTAATGATCCCCGCTGAAGGCTTATTCAAGCTTAGAATAGCCTATGGGCTTAATGGAGACTACCAAGCCGAATGGTTACCATATCAGTACAAATTAATTTCAACATTTGCTTTAGTCAATATAAATGGGCATCGCTATGATTATAAGTTTTCCAACAGAGGGTGGATCACAGAAGCGTTAATGCAATCAGGCAAAGACGAAATCATCATGCATGAAAACGGTATGATAAAAGACGGCTCTTACACGAATATGGTGTTTAGTGATGGAACAAACTGGTATACGCCTCAATTGCCTTTACTAGAAGGAACACAGCGTGCTAAGTTAATAGAGCAAGGAATTATACAACCAAGGCCAATACACTTAAAGGAGCTTGAGGATTTCGTACAATTCAGGTGCATCAATGCTTTGATTGATTGGGAAAATGCAGTCAACTATGACATCGCATGCATTGATGCTTCAAGGGGTCAAACAATTTAAAGATTAATAAACGCTCCCTTTGGCCCAATTCAAGGCAACCAATGTTTTGAAAAACTTAGTTTTTAGCTCATAGCTTTTAAGCAATACTTCTATATATTTTAATTCTCTGGTATTGACTAGGAATAGGCTGCTTTCTCCAATTTCGAAGCGCTGAAATTCTGCGTCTAGTAATTTTTTTGCATTATCGACACTAGCACTTGTAGTGAGTTGTTGATTTTTTAGCGCAACTAGTTCAGCATAATATTTTCTTATTTTATTTTCAATCTCTAGTTTCACTTGCTTTGTTTCTTCTTGCTGTTGTGCAATTTTAATATTCGCTTGCTTTAGATCGCCTCTTGCCTGACGCAGAAACAGCGGTAAGCCAAATTGAACGCCAGCTTTATAATTGTTGTTGTATAAGGATTGGCCAATAGGATTGGCAAGCTGATAGCCCTTATTTAAAAAATTATAGTTGACTCTGAATGTAGGCAATAAGTTTTGGGCTTTATATTGTTTTTCTACTGCTAATATATCGCTCTTGAAATTCAATAATTTTATTTTTGGATGTGCCACACTTGCTTCTTCAATGACCTGTAATAAAGACGGAACTAAAATTTGGTTCAAATCTGTATTCAGCCAGATACTATCAGGTTGAACGCTTTCATTTAATTCATAGGGTTGTTGCTTCGCATCCCATAAAAAATTACTCAACTTGCTTTGTTCTTCTATTCGGTCCGACCAAGCCTGACTTTGAAGATTCATGATGTTTTGCAATTGAAGTAGGCCTTCAACGGTATCAATAGCTGCTCTATCTCCAGACTGAAAGGATTGTTTGATAAAACTAAGCCTGTCTTGGGCATTTTTTAAAATAGTCGTAAATAACAATTGCTTCTGGAACGCATAGGTCCATTGCCAATAAGAGCTCGCCCCATCCAGATAAAGATCATTCAGCATCAGCTGGCGCTCTTCCTTAGTTAATTGAACAAGTATTTTACTTTGTGCTAAATCCGATCTCCTTTTGTCTATTAATAAATCCTTAAGGAGTGGGACAGACAGGCCCAAATAACTACTCTTTCCAAGGGTGGTTTCTGAACCTATATTGTCTCCATAATTATTTTCATAACCCGCTTTTAATTCAATTCCATACCATGTTGGAATTTTTAATTCAGGATTATTGTAATAGAAATAATTTTTTCCATTGACTGTCTTTTGTTCATTGTTTAAGTAAAAGGCAGGATCAAATGCGCCTCTTGTACTCATCAATGCCGCTTTAGATAGATCTACTTTAAGGTCTGCCTGTTTTGCAATTGGATGGTATTGATGGATTAAATCAAGCGTATTGCTAATACTTAGCGTGTTTTGAGAAACACCAAGTAATGGCAGTGCCAAGGACGTTAAAATATAGCGTATTCGGTTATTTTTCATTTGTTTTTTGCTCTTTTCCTTTAATTTCTACTGTATAAAAATCTGGAGGGAAGCCATTGAGTTGACGCCAAAACTCATACCAGATGGGTACATTTTTTAATAAGGCAAATCCTTGTGCGCCAGTGCCGATTTTTAAATTGCTCGGCCAATTTTTTTCTGACACCTCTGGTACAATCAATACCCTGAACTTACCATTCTCGTTTCTATTGGATTCGATTGCGCTTATTTTACCAGCGAATGTACCATAGCTTGAATTAGGCCATCCAGAAAATACTATAGCAGGATATCCATCAAATTGAAGTCGTACATCTTGACCTATATTAAGTAACGCCAAGTCCATTGGCTTTACAAATAACTCAACAGCGTATAAAAATGCCTTAGGCACAATTTCAACAATCATTTCACCTTCCTTCACCATTTCGTTGATACCTGCTTTTTTTGCTTTAATAATTTGACCAGTCTGAGGTGCAATCAGCCACTTTTGACTTCCACGTATTTTGTAATTGCTTAATTGGTTCTCATTTTTAGCCACATCTGCAACCACAGAACTGCGCTCACTATTCGCATTGTCTATATCACCTTTTAATTTAAAAATCTTATCAGCATATTCTTGCTTAAATCCGTTTAGTTCAATTCGGGCAATTTGAATGTCTTGTTTGGCATTCAAATATTTTTGTTGTTTTTCCTGAAACGATGCTTTTGCCTTATTGAATGTCTGTGTTCTTTTTTCAAAATCAGTTAATGAAATAATACCGTCATTTAACAGCTTATTTGCTCTATTGATTTGACTTGTTCCAATTTCCAGATCTATTTTAGCAGCAGTAAGTTCTGCACTGTCAATCAATATTTTTCTTTCTAATTGCTGTATTTTATTTTTTATGGACAATTCCTTTAATCTATAACCTTCTTCTAAAGCAGTTATTTGAGATTTAGCATTGCCTATTTTTGATAAATAGAAATCAACTTTTTGTTTTTTCGCATTGACTTGATCTTCTGTTCTTTCAATTAATCTAGGATCTAAGTAATCATCTTTAGTATCTGCTAATTCTACAATGGTATCCCCTTTCTGCACAAAATCCCCCTCCTTTACCCACCATTTTACTACTTTACCAGGTATGATACTATTTATTTGTTGAGGTCTTTGCTCTTGAAATTGAGTCGTCACAACCCCTGTTGTATTGATATTTTGTGTCCAAGGTATAAATAGAATAATGAGCCCACTGGAAAGCAATCCAATGAATATATTTTTTATCCTACGTTCACTATCAACAGAATAAACCTTATCGAAGGCCGAATATTTTTTACCTGTATCTTTTTCTATTTTTTCAAGCATTTTTTTCATGTACAATTTATTTTAGTTGGCTTGGATTGACCACAGATTTAATTCTACCTTTTTCTAATACAATGACCATGTCGCACTTACTTGCAATTTCAGCATCTTTTGTAGTAAACAAAATTGTTACATCGGTTAAACCAAACAAATAATTTTGCAAAGTTTGTTTTTGATCTTCTGCAATTAACTTCAAAGGCTCATCTAATAGCAATAGAGATGGGTTATTCAATAAAGCTCTTGTAATCAATAATTTCTGAACAGTAGAGGAGCTTAATTTTTTTCCAGTAGGCGCTAATTCAGTATCAAATCCTTTCCTTTGACTGCTGAAAAACGACTCTAGTCCTACAATGTTAAATAACTTGAGTACATCTGCCTCTTGAATAGCGGGATTCCCTAGTGTCAAGTTCTCCCATAATGTAGCTGAAAAGATATCTTGCTTTTGAAGATAGATGCCTATTTGACTTCTAAGACTATCAAGGTTGTAGTTATTGATAGGCACTTGATTGAAAGTTAAACTTCCATCGAATTCCTGAAAAGCACCAGTTAGCAACCTCAATAAAACTGTTTTGCCTGAATCGCCATCACCCATAATCGCAACTTTCTGACCTGATTGAATCTTAAAGCTAATTTGATCGAGTATGTTGATTTCATCAAAACCAAAACTGAGTTCTTTTGCTTCTATTTCAATTCCTTTCTGTTTTACAAACTCATAACTACCATCAGTTTCTAATGGCTTTTCGGTTATTTTATTTATTTTTTCTACACTTGTTAATACATCATACACTGTTTCTAAACTCACAATTAACTTCTCTACTGCATTTAAGATAGTCAAGATAATGATCTCAGCTGCGATGAACTGTCCTAAATTTATTTGCTGCTGTATTAAAAGAATACCGCCCACCACTAACATCGATGCGGTGATTAAAATTTTAAAAATAATCAAGGACCAATATTGGATTTTTAAAATTTCGAAATGTTTTGATCTTGATGATAGGTAACCCTCTAGAAGTTGATTCGTCTTGTCTAAATGTAAGTTGTGCTTATTGGAGAATTTAAATGTTTTTAAACCTCTTGCAATTTCTTGAATCCAGCCAGCAATATTGTATTTATAATTACTTTCTGCTAGTGATGCTTCAAATCCTTTTGGCGATGAGATATACAAGATTAAATACAATATGGCAATTAGTATTAAACCAAAAACGATAAAGACCGAATTGTAAAATGCCAATAAAATTAATCCAAAACACAATTGTATGATCGCAGTTGGGATGTCTAATAAAAGCTTAGCGATACTTTTTTGTAATGTTGGTAGATCAAAAAAACGGTTTACCAATTCTGGCAAATGGTAGCTATCGATTGATTTAATGTTGAGTTTCGGAATCCGGTAAGAAAATTCGAAGGCGTACCTTGTAAATAATTTTTGCTGAATTTTTTCAACAATCTTCATCTGATTGATTTTCAGCATCCCTGTAAAAAGCACTCCAGCTACAACCAAAACAATCAGTACCCACATAGAGGCAGGCAATTGATTTTTACCAGTCGCTACAATGGCAAAATTAATGATTGCTTGAATCCCTAGTGGAAGGGACAGTTGTATCAAACCCGATAGGATAGACAGCAAGTAGAGTGCGGTTATTTCCTTTTTCTCAAGTCTGATGAGACCGAATAACTTAATAAGTGACTTAGATATATTGATTTTTTCCATTTGCTTCGATTAAACCCTCAAATCAATACCTTTTTTTGTTATTCTATTTACGATTCATGAAAATTTCGAATTTAATCCCTTAATTGGGCTATTTTTAAGCTCATTTTAATGCTAATTACTTGATTATGATATCAATATTGCTGATTATTTTCTTTTTCGGATATGCTATAATCACTTTAGAACATTCTATTAAAATCAATAAAGCCGCCACAGCTTTAATAACAGCAGTGATGTGTTGGACTGTCTTAGTAATGAATTCCGAAACTAAGGAAGATACCCTCTTTCATTTAGGGACTCATTTATCCAGTATTGCCGAAATTGTGTTTTTCTTATTAGGTGCAATGACCATTGTTGAGCTAGTTGATGCGCATGACGGATTTCAAAACATCACAGAAAAAATAAAAACCACCAATAAGACAAAATTAGTTTGGACCATTTCTATTGTCACCTTTTTTTTGTCTGCAGTGCTTGATAATTTAACTAGTACAATTGTGATGGCGTCTATCATAAATAAACTAATACAAGAAAAGAAAGTCAAATGGCAATTATTGGGATTGGTGATTATTGCTTCAAATGCAGGTGGAGCATGGAGTCCAATTGGAGATGTCACTACTACAATGTTATGGATAGGGCATCAGATAACGCCATTAAACATTGTTAAGGAAACATTTTTGGAAAGTCTAGTTTGCATTGCTTTACCTACTTTTATGATCAATTTAAGAATTAAAGG
>CALPLN020000082.1 GCA_943324415.2 Sediminibacterium ginsengisoli
AACAGCGCAAGCGCATTAGCTAAAAGACCCATCACACCTAAAGGCCCAACCATTCAAGAGAACTTAGGTAAAGCCGCTCCTAGTGTGACCTATCAGGATTTGATCAAATCTCCTTATGACGAATATGTGTTTGAATTTTTAGCGAAGAGTCAATTGGTTAAAAACAAGAACGGCGTAGAAACTAAAATTGGTGCACCTGCATTAACCAATAGCTTTAGCATCTCTCCAGATAAAAATTATATCCTTACACGCACTTTAAATAAGCCTTTCTCTTATTTAGTGACTGCTTATGGTTTTGCCTCTTCTATGCAAGTATTAGATAAAACCGGTGCCTTAGTAAAAACAATTGCACAATTACCTTCTTCTGAAGGAACAGCAAGTGGATATGACAACGTACAAAATGCACCTCGTGGTTTTGAATGGAAGGATGACGAAGCGGCTACCGTTGTATATGCAATGCCTTTAGATAGTGGCTTGATTAAAAAAGCAGTTCCTTTTCATGATGCGGTAATGGCGATAGCAGCTCCTTTCAACGAAGCGCCTAAAGAATTGTTTAAAACAGCGACTCGTTTTTCTAATATCAGCTGGGGTGATGAAACTTTAGCATTAGTAACAGAAGTATTAAGAACGAAGCAGCGTTATAAAGTAAGTATCTACAATCATAAAGCGAAAAGTTTAACTACTTTATAC
Organism: Sediminibacterium ginsengisoli; assembly: GCA_943324415.2. Classification (GTDB taxonomy): domain Bacteria; phylum Bacteroidota; class Bacteroidia; order Chitinophagales; family Chitinophagaceae; genus Sediminibacterium; species Sediminibacterium ginsengisoli_C. Next base: position 691 of record CALPLN020000082.1, read on the forward strand.
GAACGTAGTTTAACAGATGCCTATACCAACTTAGGTAATCCAGTTACCCATAAAAATAAGTTCGGCAAAGATGTAATAGCTACAGTGAACAACGGCCGTTCAGTATTAATGAACAACACCACTGGTGCTTCTGATAAAGGGGATCTTCCTTACTTATCCATCTACAACTTAGATACTAAAACCAATGAGATCATCTGGCGCAGTAAAGAAGATTGTTTTGAATATGTAGTGGATGTATTAGATCCTGCTACTATGCAAATCATCACACGAAGAGAAACAGAAAAAGAAGTACCGAACTATTATTTAAAATCTTTAAAAGCAAATACCTCTGTTGCTATAACTAGCTTCAGCAATCCTTATGCAAGTATGGAAGGGGTAACAAAAGAAAAAATTAAATACAAAAGAGCTGATGGTGTGGACTTAACAGGTGACTTATATTTACCTAAGGGCTACAACAAAGAAAAAGATGGTCCTTTGCCTACATTGCTTTGGGCTTATCCTAGAGAATTTACAAGTGCTGCTGATGCTAGCCAGATCAGAGGTAACCAACATAAGTTTACTTTATTGAGCTGGGGTTCTCCAGTGTTTTATGTAACACAAGGTTATGCAATCTTGGACAATGCTGAAATGCCGATTGTGGCAACTTCTCCTGATAAAAAACCAAACGACGATTTTGTTAACCAATTGATCTTAAACGCGAATGCTGCGATTGATAAATTAGTCGGCATGGGAGTGAGTGATCGTAACAAGTTTGCAATTGGTGGTCATAGCTATGGCGCATTCATGACTGCAAACGTACTTGCACATAGCAATTTATTTAAAGCAGGTATCGCGCGTAGTGGTGCTTATAACAGAACCTTGACTCCTTTTGGTTTCCAAAACGAAGACAGAACTTTCTGGCAAGCACCTCAATTGTATTTAGACATGAGTCCATTTGCACATGCTGATAAAATTAAAACACCTATTTTATTAACCCACGGCGAAATGGATGACAACACTGGAACTTTCCCAATCAATAGCGAGCGATTATACGCTGCAATCAAAGGACACGGTGGTACAGTTCGTTTTGTCTACTTACCTTATGAGGCACATGGCTACAGAGGAAAAGAAAACGTATTGCACTTATTATATGAGCAAGGACGTTGGTTGGATAAATACTTAAAAGGAAAATAAAAAACTAGAAGTTGATTTAAATACGGCCCCCTCATCGGGGCCGTATTTATTTACGTAGCATCCATTGCTTAAACGCCGTATAGGCTGCAGCAAGTGGAACGGATTGTTTTGGCTTATCTAATAAATATTGAACTGAAGCTGGGATGGTTAGTTGATGTCCGATTGCTTCTTCAACCACCTCTGGGAATTTTACAGGATGAGCCGTTTCTAAAATAATCGCATGCACTGGCATCGATTCTACCGTATGGTTATAATGGGTGATTGCGTGTTCGTGGTCATGGATAAATGCTTCTGCTGCTAAAAATGCCACTGCCCCGTGTGGATCCAAGGTATAGCCATAATCATTATAGACCCTTGTGATGGCTGCTTGTGTAGAGATATCATCATAGCTATAACTACTTAACGCATTTTTAAGTTGATCGAAGTTGTTTTGCATGATCTCTAGGATGCGTACGAAATTACTTGGGTTACCTACATCCATTGCATTTGAAATCGTCTCTACTGATTTTTTGACTTCATAATTTCCAGTAGACAGATACCTTGTCACCACATTATTGTCATTACAGGCTGCTACAAAATGTCCCAATGGCAAACCACTTGCTTTGGCCATCATCCCCGCACATATATTTCCAAAGTTCCCACTTGGCACTACGATATGCATAGGCGTATTGTCTCCATATTGTGCAACCCATTGTTGCCATGCAAAGAAATAATACAATTGCTGCGGCAACCATCTTGCCACATTAATTGAATTAGCAGAAGTTAAATGATACGCTGCATTTAAATCGGCATCCATAAATGCCTCTTTCACAATCGCTTGACAATCATCAAAACTTCCCTCTACTTCTAAAGCGGTGATATTTTGCCCACAAGTAGTCAATTGCAATTCTTGTATCGGACTCACTTTTCCTTTTGGATACAATATAATTACCTGCACCCCTTCAACACCTAAAAAGCCATTGGCTACTGCGCCACCGGTGTCTCCAGAAGTGGCAACAAGAACAGTATTGCTATTTGAAGGTGAAGTTTTGGAAAAATAACCCAAACATCTACTCATGAATCTTGCACCTACATCTTTAAAGGCGAGGGTAGGTCCGTGGAATAACTCAAGTGCTTTAATGTTGGATGTAATAGGGACCAAAGGAAAATCAAAATCAATTGTCTCCTTGCAAATCTGCTTCAAACTAGCATCATCAATTGTGCCTCCTACATAGGGACGCATCACTTCAAATGCTAAACTGGCCTTATCTAATGTTTTAAATCTTTCTATTTGTTCGGTCGTCAACTGCGGTATCGTAGTTGGAAAATACAATCCCTTATCTGGCGCTTGTCCAGTGATGGCTGCAATTTTAAAATTGACATTCGGCGATTTTTTTCCTAAACTATAATATTCCATTACTATTAATTTCTACTTCTACACCAGCGCCATTGATAGAGGTCACATAAGTATGATGTGGCAAACCAATTCGCGTGTATAATTTTTTCATTTCTTTTTCTACGGCAAACGCGGTGGACTGTTCCTTACTCAAGAAAAAGATGGATGGCCCTGATCCTGAAATCCCTCCTCCCAATGCACCTGCGGCCTTACATGCTGCTTTCAATTCATCAAATCCTGGTATCAATATAGAACGGATGGGTTCAATGATCACGTCTTCCAGTGACCTCCCAATTAAATCATAATCTCCTTTCATCAATCCCGCCACCAAGCCTGCAATATTGCCCCATTGCTTAATGGCATCTTTTAATTGCACATTTTGTTTTAAGATACTTCGCGCATCGGATGTTTTAACTTCTATCTGCGGATGTACAATGGTTACATGTAAAATAGGTGAGGGTAGTGCAATTACTTCCAACGGAAAGATGCTTCTTACCAAGGTCACACCACCAAAAATACAGGGTGCGATATTGTCTGCATGCTTTACACCTGATGCCAGTTTTTCACCATTCATCGCAAAACGTACTAGATCATCTTTTGTAAATAAGTTGCCCAATAAATGATTGGCACCCACAACGGCACCTGCAGAACTTGCTGCGCTAGATCCAATACCTGAACCTGGCTTTATCAATTTATTGATTTTAACTTCAAAAGCCAACTGGCCTACTGGAATAGTTGCCTTTGGATTGCCTAAATGCACTTGCTCTTCATAAGCTTCGATAAGTGCAATCAATGCCGCTCCTGCCACATTCTTTTCTGGATCGGTGGGTAAATTATAATCGTCAAGATTGATGATCTTAATCGCAGAAATAATTGAACTTGCAAAAGAAGCTGAACTATGTTCTTTTGTACGTTCTACTCTGCGCATCTCCATCGCATCATATGGATTGTTCACAGCAAAGCCCAATATATCAAACCCGCATACCATATTGGCTACGGTGGCTGGTGCTTTAATTTTTATCCATTGATTGATTTCAAACATACATTATAAAATTAAACTCTTGCTGCTCTTATGATATCCGCGAATACGCCTGATGCGGTGACATCTGCACCAGCACCTGCGCCCTTAATCACCAATGGCAATTCAGGATATCTTTCAGAATAGAATAAAACTAAATTGTCTTTTCCATATAAATGATAGAAGTCTGAACTCGGTTGGATATGTTGCAATCCCACTTTCGCTATGCCTTGTCCATTTTCAGCTCTTTCAAATTTCGCTACAAATTTCAATTTGCATCCTACTGCCGATGCCGCTTCATATAATTTTTTGAAATGTGCTTCTTGCTTTTCCATCTCTACATAAAAATCATCCACGGATCCATTAAAACAAGAGGCTGGTAAGAAGGCCTCATTCGCAATGTCTTCCATTTCTAATTTATGTCCTGCTTCACGCGCCAAAATCATCACTTTACGCATGACATCTGTTCCGCCTAAATCCAATCTTGGATCTGGTTCTGTATATCCCTCATCTTGCGCTTGTTTTACAACCTGCGCGAATGACTTTGTGCCGTCATAATTATTAAACACAAAATTCAACGTGCCTGATAAAACTGCTTCTATCTTGTTAATCTTATCTCCGCTTCGGATTAGATCATTCAATGTGCCTATGATTGGTAAGCTTGCGCCCACATTGGTTTCAAATAAGAAGGCTGCACTATAGGTTCTAGCTAAAGCTTTTAATTTTGCATAATGCGCATATGGAGATGAACAAGCTATTTTATTACAAGCCACCACCGACACTGCCTTACTCAATAATTGCGCATAGGTATCTGCTACCGTAGCATGTGCTGTGACATCTACAAAAATAGAATTACGCAAATTATTGTCTAAGATCGCTGCCACATAATCTGTGATGGTACCTGTTGGTGCTGCAGCCAATTGATCTCTCCAATTGCTTAAATCTATTCCTTCTACATTGATCAATTGCTTTTTACTATTCGCTATGCCTACAATATTGATTTGCAATCTTAAATTTGCTTGCAAATAAGGAACCTGTTTTTTAATTTGCTCTATTAATTTTCCACCTACATTACCTGCACCAGCTAAATACACATTCACTTGTCTATAGGATGTTTCAAAAAATTCTTCATGCAAAACATTGATGGCTTTACGCACATCCTGTGATGCAATGACCGCTGTAATATTTTTCTCTGATGAACCCTGTGCAATCGCGCGCACATTGATCCCATTGCGTCCCAAGACACCAAACATTTTTCCGCTCACGCCTGGATGGTTACGCATTTGCTCTCCTACCAATGCAATGATGGATAAATCTTTTTCGATAATCAATGGATCTACCACTTGTGTATTGATCTCTTGTTCAAACTCCGCATCCACGGCAATCTTCGCCATATGTGTATCCTGCACATTCACACCCACACAAATAGAATGCTCCGAAGAACTCTGTGTGATTAAAATAACATTGATCTGTTTTTTAGCCAATGCATCAAACAATCTTTTTGAGAAACCTGGTATACCCACCATACCCGCGCCTTCCAAACTCAATAGACAGATGTCTTTGATGCTGGAGATGCCACGAATAAAATTATCGTCTTTAGGTGATTCATTTTCAATCAATGTACCTGGATGCTCCGGCTCAAATGTATTCTTAATCCAAACAGGAATGTTTTCACGCATCACTGGTTGAATGGTTGGAGGATAAATAATCTTGGCGCCAAAATGCGATAACTCCATCGCTTCTTGATAAGATATCTTTGGAATCTCTTTTGCATTGTGGACCATTCTTGGATCTGCAGTCATCATACCACTTACATCTGTCCATATTTCTAAAACGGATGCTTTTAAAGAAGCTGCGTAAATTGCACCTGTATAATCTGATCCACCTCTTCCTAAGGTAGTTGTATTGCCCTCTGCATCTGATGCGATAAAACCAGGCGCCATATACAAGGCATGCTTGTTGGAGGGTATTTCAAAATACGCTTGTATTGTTTTAATCGTTGTGGATCTGTCTACGACTGCATTGAAATATTTGCTATTGGTTTTGATCATGGCTCTTGAATCCAACCAAACTTGATCTACCCCTTCTGCTTCAAATGCAGCTGCAATAATTTTTGAAGATAAAATTTCTCCATAGCTTATCAATCGATCCTGCATGCGCATGGTCAATTCTCTTAGCATAAATAAGCCATCACAATTGGATTCAATTTCGTTGATCAATTGCTTGACCATACTCAATGTACCTGATTGTTGTTGGATTGGCAATAACGCACGTACTGCGTCTAAATGTTTTTGTTCTAAGTTTTGAATGATCGTTTTGTAGGCTTCGTTTCCTTGTGCAGCACTTTGTGCTAACAAAATCAATTGATCTGTTACACCACTCATTGCAGATACCACCACTATCGTTGGTGTTGTTTTTACACGCTCTTTTACAATCGCTATTACTTTTGAAATAGCTTCTGGTGTACCTACTGAACTTCCTCCAAACTTTAAAACCTGCATAGTATTTATTTTTCCTTTACGACGATTCATTTTGCCTGCCTTTCCCATCTATTGCTAGATATCCGCAAAGTTAGGTCTTAAATTAAATACCCATAGATATTGTCGTCTTTATTGATTTCGTTGTAATTGATTTGATATTTTTTCATCTTATCTATCAGCTCGGTATAATCTGCTTTGGACCTTAGCTCTAATCCAACCAATGCTGGCCCTGATTCTTTATTGTGTTTTTGAATGTACTCAAACCTAGTGATATCGTCATTCTCGCCCAGTACCTTATTTACAAAATCTTTTAAGGCTCCTGGTCTTTGTGCAAAGCGGATCAAGAAATAATGTTTCAAGCCTTCATACATTAAAGAACGCTCTTTTATTTCTTGCATTCTTGCGATGTCATTGTTGCCTCCGCTCACAATACACAACACGTTCTTGCCTTTGATTTGTTCTGCATAATCATCCAATACGGCGATTGACATCGCGCCTGCTGGCTCCACCACAATCGCTTCCTCATTGTACATGTCTAAAATCGTTGTGCATATTTTTCCTTCGGGCACTAAATGCACCTCATCCAATACATCTTTACAGATGGAAAAATTGTGATCACCCACACGCTTCACCGATGCGCCATCTACAAACTTATCGATCGTATCCAATTCCACTGGATGCCCTGCCTTCATCGCTGCCAACATACTTGGTGCACCTTCTGGCTCTATTCCAATGATTTTTGTGTGTGGCGATGTTGATTTAAAATAAGCTCCCACACCTGCGCTCAAACCACCTCCACCAATCGGTAAGAATAAATAATCAAGCGGATCTTGCGTGAACTGTGGCAAGTCTTCTAAAATTTCTACGCCTACTGTTGCTTGTCCTGAAATAATATCTGGATGATCAAATGGAGGAATAAAAGTCATCCCATGTTCTATTGTGTATGCTTTTGCTGCCACTGCAGTATCATCAAATGTGTCTCCTACTAATTTTATTGCTACAAAATCTTCTCCAAACATTTTTGTTTGTGATACTTTTTGCTGTGGAGAGGGGATGGGCATAAATACCACACCCTTAACCCCTAATTTTTTACAGCTATAAGCAAAGCCCTGTGCATGGTTCCCTGCGCTTGCACACACTACTCCTTTTGCCAACTGTTCGGGAGAAAGTTGACGCATCATATTGTAGGCGCCTCTTAATTTATAAGAACGCACAATTTGTAAGTCTTCTCTTTTTAAATAAATCCTGCACTGATATTTTCGAGACAGGTTTGCATTATACTGCAGTGGGGTATGTGTTACCACCGACTTCAGTCTTTGCATTGCACCTTCGATATCGAGTGCAGGATCCATAACAAATTTTGCTTCGCTCATTACTTATGCTTTCACCAATGATTAATCCTTCCTTATAATAATTACTATTGGCACTTATTAAGTAACCTCTTGCTCTGTTGTTTATTTTGCTGGCTGATTCTCTGGACGTAAACTTCTTACAGTTCTTCCAGCTTGCCACATTTCGCTATTGTGTAATTCTGCTAATTCTACTTCTAATTTTTCGCGATAGTCCTCTTTACTATTCGATTCAATTGAACGTGCAGCTTCTTTTCCAGTTGCTACGCTTTCGTATAAATCTGTGAATACTGGTAAAGTGGCATCACGGAATTTCTTCCACCAATCCAACGCACCTCTTTGTGCAGTTGTTGAACAGTTGGCATAC
>CALPLN020000083.1 GCA_943324415.2 Sediminibacterium ginsengisoli
AGTATTTCATCATGAAAGGAATCAACCCTGCTTGATGATCATGACAATGCACTACATCAGGCAGTTCGATCCAACTGTTTAACCAATCTACTACCGCAATCTGGAATCCTATAAAACGATCTGCATCGTCTGCATAACCATATATCTTAGGTCGATCTAATAAACCATGAATGTCCACTAAATACAAAGGATAGCCTAATTGACCTGATCGCTCTTGAATAATCGTATAATTAAAAAACCAAGTTCCTAAATAAGCGTTGCCTTGGTGCACTAAATCCCAATCCGTTTTTTCTAAAAAAGGGGTCTTGTACATGGGCATCACCACCATTGCTTGCTGGCCAATTTTTTGTTGGTATTTGGGTAATGCGCCCACCACGTCACCTAAGCCTCCGGCCTTTGCCATTGGGTAACACTCCGCACTAACATGTACTATACGCATCAAGCAATCATTTTGCTTTCAATTTACTAAATACTATCTATAATAATTCATTTTTTGTAGAGAAGGATTAAAAAAAATTGAGTATTTTGGGGATCGATTAAACGATTAAACAAACGAACGCTATGAGCCAAACAAAACAGCCAACCAATACTGGTGCGCTTACAACACTAATTGTGGTTTTCTTTTTCTGGGGATTTATTGCTGCTGGAAACAGTGTCTTTATTCCTTTTTGTAAAAACTACTTTGAACTAGATCAGTTCCAAAGTCAGTTAATTGATTTTGCATTTTACCTTGCCTATTATATAGGTGCACTAGGGCTATTTGCTTACGGTGCATTAGGAGGAAAAGATCTGGTAGGAAAATGGGGGTATAAAAAAAGTATTGTATATGGTTTGTTGTTTTCTGCCATAGGTGCTGCAGCGATGATTATTGCTGTGAATGCAAATACATTTACAGGTATGTTAGTTGGTTTATTTATCGTAGCACTTGGCTTCTCTTTGCAACAAACGGCTGCTCAGCCATTCGCGATTGCTTTAGGTGATCCTTCTACTGGAACGAGTCGTGTAAGCTTAGGTGGCGGTATCAACTCATTTGGTACATCTATCGGCCCAATCGTAGTGGCACTTGCCTTGTTTGGCACTGCAGCAGCGATTACCGACGAACAGATCAAACAATTGAGTTTAGATAAAGTGATTATCCTATACACTGCTGTTGGTGGATTATTTATTGCTGCCGCTGCATTGTTCCATTTCTCTAAAAAAGTTCCTGCGGGCATTTCGGATGAAAAAATGGAACCAGCTAGAAAAGCATTGTCTTTATTGGTGATTATGACTGGTGTATTAATAGCGATGTTCGTGCCAATTTTTGATAGTTATAAAATTGACCCAACAAGTTTAACAGACGCAGGTCGTCACGATCTTGAAACCTACCGATTAAAATGGCTTTTAGGCGCTTTGGCAACGGTGGTAGTTGGATTGTTAGCTGCAAATTTTACTGCACAAAAAAATGAAAAAGGATGGGGCGCAATGAAATACCCTCAACTGGTTTTGGGTATGTTAGCCATCTTTGTATATGTTGGCGTGGAAGTGGCAATTGGATCCAACTTAGGTGAATTGTTAAAACAAGCGGATTTTGGAAGTATCTCCTCTTCTGCCATTGCACCTTATGTGTCTATGTACTGGGGCAGTATGATGATAGGACGTTGGGCTGGTGCGATTAGCGCTTTTGATTTTAAAAAGAAAACACAACAATATTTGACATTCATCGTGCCGATTATCGCATTTGGTATTGTGATTGCATTAAACAGCATTGCGCAATATGATATGAGTCCTTTGTATTGGTATATTATCTGTGTGTTTATCCAAATCATTGCTTTTTACTTAAGTCAAAATAAGCCTGCTAAAACTTTATTGATTTTTAGTTTAGTGGGGGTAATTGCAATGGTATTAGGCATCTTCACAAAAGGCACTGTTGCAACTTATGCCTTCTTAACAGGTGGATTGGCTTGTTCAATCATGTGGCCTTCTATTTTCTCTTTATCCGTATCTGGCTTAGGAAAATATACACCACAAGGATCTGCCTTTTTAATTATGATGATTTTAGGTGGTGGTATTATCCCTCCTATTCAAGGTAAAATTGCAGACTATTTACAATCTTCTCATTTAGATCAGCCTGGTTATGGCATCCATAATTCATTCTGGGTTCCAGCTTTATGTTTTGCCTACTTAGTATTCTTCGCCATTGCAGTGAAAGGAATATTAAAGAAGCAAGGCATCAATTACGAAGAAACTGAAACTAGTGGAGGGCATTAAAAAATAAAAAAGAAATTATGGAATCATATGTAGTAGGTGTCGATATCGGCGGAACTGGTACCAAATTTGGTATTGTAGACAAAGACGGTAATGTCTTATTCTCAAGCGAGATGTCTACCAAAAAACATCTTCAAGTGCATACATTTATCGATGAATTGTACGAGCATTTGTCAGAAATGATTGAAAAAGTGGGTGGCTTTGGTCGTATCAAAGGAATTGGTATTGGTGCTCCAAATGGCAATATCTACACAGGCACGATTGAATATGCTCCCAACCTGCCATGGAAAGGCGTTATTCCATTTGCTAAAATGGTTCAGGACAAATTCAAGATACCTGTTAAGTTAACCAACGACGCCAATGCTGCTGCTGTAGGCGAAATGATGTATGGCGCTGCAAAAGGCATGAAAGATTTTATCATGATTACATTAGGAACTGGTGTCGGAAGCGGCATCGTGGCTAGTGGGCAATTGATTTATGGTCATGATGGATTCGCAGGAGAACTTGGGCATACTGTAATTATTCCTGACGGCAGATTACACCATGGTACAGGAAAAAAAGGATCATTAGAAAGTTATGCTTCTGCTACTGGTGTTGCACAATCCGCAAGAGAAATCCTAAGTGAGTCTGACAGACCAAGTACATTAAGAACGATTGAAATAGACAGTATTACTTCCAAGGACGTATTTGAGGCTGCTGTTAAAGGAGATGAAGTAGCGAAAGAAGTTTTTGAATTTACTGGTAAAATATTAGGCATGTCTTTAGCCAACTTTGTGATGTTCTCTAGCCCAGAAGCGATTATTCTTTTTGGAGGACTGACAAAAGCAGGTGATATGATTTTAAAGCCTACAAGGGAACATATGGAAGCGAACTTGATTGAGATTTTTCAAAATAAAGTAAAGATTTTAATTAGTCATCTTAAAGAATCGGATGCCGCCATTCTTGGCGCTTCCGCATTGATGTGGGAGTAAAAAAAATAGGCCGCAAATGTTGCGGCCTATTTTTTTATGATGTAGCTGAAGGGTTACTTCAACGCTAATTCTTCTAGGTATTTATTTCTTCCCCATCCTTGGATTACGTGTTTTTCTGAATGATAAGATGACCTCACCAATGGTCCGCTTTCCACATAATCAAAGCCTAATTCATAGCCTATGGTTCTTAGTTCAGCGAATTCATCAGGGTGAACAAATCGTTGCACTGGTAAATGCTTTTTAGTCGGTTGTAGGTACTGACCAATTGTGATGACATCGCATCCTACATTTACTAGATCCTTCATGGTTTGAATCACTTCATCTTTTTCTTCCCCGATACCCAACATGATGCCTGTTTTTGTGCGCATGCCGCCTTTCTTTAAGGTTTCTAGTACATCTAAACTTCTTCTATATTTTGCTTGAACACGAACACGTTTGGTATTGCGCTCCACTGTTTCCATATTGTGACTCACCACTTCTGGAGCTGCTTCAATGATGCGCTCAATTTGTTCTGTGATGCCTCTAAAATCTGGTATCAATGTTTCTAATGTCGTATCTGGTGTCAATGCTTTAATGGCTTTGATGGTATTAGACCAAATAATGGATCCGCCATCTGGCAATTCATCCCTATCCACACTCGTTAATACCGCATGTTTTACTTTCATTAAAAAAATGGCTTCCGCTACGCGCTGCGGCTCATCCCATTCTACCGGCTTTGGTCTACCCGTTGCAACTGCACAAAATTGACAACTCCTTGTACAGATATTACCAAGAATCATGAATGTGGCAGTACCTTCTCCCCAACACTCGCCCATATTAGGACAATTGCCGCTTTCACAAATGGTATGTAATTTATGCTTATCCACTAAGCCTCTTACATGTTTATAGCTCTCTCCAATAGGTAGTTTCACCCTCAACCAATTGGGCTTCTTAATATGTTGTTCTGCTGGGACAATCGGTAATTCTTGCATGCTTTTCTGTTATCGAATGCAAAAATACAAGACTTGTGCTTAAATCAAGCCTTTCGTTGTAAATTTACCAAAATCACAAATCAATTAAATTCAAGGATATGACAGCAACAGTTACCTATGACGCTAATTTAAGAACAACCTGCCTTCACCTTCAAAGCGGTTCTAGTTTTGAAACGGATGCTCCTTCTGATAATAAAGGTCAAGGTGCTCGTTTTTCTCCTACAGATTTAATTGCCACTGGCTTGGGTGCTTGCTTAATCACCACAATGGGTATTAAAGCAGAAACCATGGACATAAAATTAGATGGTGCTAAAGTGGACGTAACAAAAGTCATGATGAGTGAGCCTAGAAGAATTGGCAAGATTGTCATTGCTGTAACAATGCCTGCATTGAATTTGGATGACAAGACTAAAGAAATCCTTGAAAGAGTTGGAAGAACCTGCCCTGTTGAACGCAGTTTACATCCAGATATGGAATTAGATATTAGCTTTCAGTGGTTGTAGGAAGATAGCTTAACAGCTTGCTGACAGGCAATCCCATTACATTGTAGAAGTCGCCTTCGATGCCTTTAATGCCCACTACACCAATCCAGTCTTGTATGCCATAAGCGCCTGCTTTATCATAAGGCTGATATTGGTCTATATAATAATGAATCTGTGACAATGTCAATGGATGAAAATGCACCAACGTGGTTTCACTGAAAAACCTTGTTTCAGCGCCATTCATTAAATAAACACCCGTAATGACACGGTGTGTTTTGCCGGATAGTTTTTGCAAGATCACAATCGCATCTTCTCTATCAATTGGCTTACCAATGATTTCGGCTTCTAATACCACAATGGTATCCGCTGCAATGATCCACTTGCCTTGATGGTGGGGGAATTCGTTGTTGATTTTCTCCTGAACTGCTAAAGCTTTATTTTTGGCAATATGCACAGGAACTTCTTGAACGTCCATATCTGCTGGAAAATCTTCGTCCGCTGCCGATACAATGATATCAAATTCAAGGTCCGCCCATGCCAATAATTGTTTTCTTCTTGGAGACTGGGAAGCTAAAATAAATCCATTCATGTTGTTGAAATTATAGCAAGAAATAGAAAAAGCCCATTGATAAAATACCCATTAACATAGCAAATTTAATCCAACGACTTAATCGTTTAAAGTCTGCGCTAGAAAATGCTTGCTTTAAATGAAACAAAACATATACCAGAGGTGCAATGATTGTTAGGATGCAGTAAGTTATTGGAATCCACCATCCAAATGGAATCGTGTATAATTGAATGATTGATAAAACCAGAATAAGTACCATTAGCCAAACTGCTACATATACTTTTGTGGTTTGCAAACCCCAGGCGATTGGCATTGTTTTACATCCAAATTTTTCATCGCCAGTCATGTCCTCCATATCTTTTAACGCCTCTCTCACCAATGTTAAAATAAAGGCGAAACTGCTATAAAGTAAAGTAAGCTTAAAAAACTTTAAATCAGTTGGCTGCATATGGGTAGGATGCGCAAGTTGGATTAATGTAAATTTAGAAAAATACACTACCCCAATGGTCCATGCTGTTAGCACAGCAATCACCACATTGCCTATTAGAAAATCTCTTTTGAAATTGGTGGAATAAAACCACAAAATTAAGATGGTGGCTAAGTTTGAAAAATGGATATGCAAGTATTGTTGAAATGGGAAAGCAATTAAAGAAATATACACACCGCCCATACTTAAAATCAAATGCCAAAATATAACCCAACGCCTACTTATATGGGCACCCACTACCACACTTTGGGGTTTATTGACTTGATCAATATTTACATCAAAATAATCATTGATAATATAGCCGGCTGCTGCAATGCAAATACTTGTGGCTACAATAAAATAAAAAGGATAATCTGCAGTCAGCGCCGCATTTGGATACAGCGGCTTATAAATAAAGAAATGGAATAATGATTCTGCCAATAAAATAAAAAGCAGATTAGGCCATCTTACTAATCTCAAAAAATGGATCAACTTTTTCACTGGAAGATTATTTAGCTTGTATATGGTCCACTACATCCCAATGGCCATTTAATTTAAGCACTTTTTCTATCACTTCTCTCGCGCAGCCTTCGCCACCTTTTGCAACTGCTTTATAACTTGAAATATTTTTGATATCAAAACAAGCATCTGCGGGACAAGCTGCAATACCCACTACTTGCATCGCTTCAAAATCGGGCATATCATCCCCCATGTACAAAATCTCCTCTAATGGCACACCCTCTGTCATAGAAAGTGTCTCTAATAATACTTTCTTATCCTTCACTTTCATATTCACTTGCTCTACACCCAATTTTTCCAATCTATCTTGAACTTCTTCAGAATATCCACCAGAAATGACCCAAACCTTATACCCTTTTTTAATCGCTAATTGAATTGCATATCCATCTTTGATATTCATTGTGCGCACCATGACGCCATTAGGCATCACAATCAATGTGCCATTGGTTAACACACCATCTACATCAAATACAAAACATTTTATTTTCTCTAAGGCAGTAAGCAAGGCTTTTATTTTTTCTGGTTATCACGCCATTCGTACACCCATGCGCTTTGGATCATCTCCAAATGACCTTCGTTTGATTCTTCCTTCTTGCCTTCAAAATGAGGCAAAGTCAAAATCCACTCAAGTAGATCTGTGAAACGAACTCTATAAATTTTGGATTCCGTGAAATCGTCCCCAAATTTTTCATACAATTTTTGGGCAATATCTTCATGGTCATTCCAGTGAATGGGTGGCTCAAATTGATTCATACTATTATTATATCTTTTAAATTATTCTCCTAAAAATTGTGTCTGATCCGGTAAAGTTATTTCGATCTCGCCAGAACCCATTTTCAATTCACATTGACAACCTAGTCTTGACTCAATCCTTGGAACTAATGCACGGTCGATAAAATCTTCTTCCTTGTCTGACAATTCAGCCAAATGCTCCATCCCTTGCTTGACATATAAATGACAAGTGCTGCATGCACAAACTGCACCACAATTATGGTGTAATTCTATACCCGCATCTAAAATGACTTCTAATAGACTTTGATCGGCAGCAACATTTTCTAAAGTTACAGGCACTAATCCTTTTTGCTCGAAATTGATTTTTATTGAATACATATGTGATCGTTACTATTTTTGCAAAAATAGCTTTAAAGCATCAATGGGTAAAGCGCTATGCCCCTTTTCTTTGTCGAAATACAAAAAAAATAAGCAGAAGGACCTAGTGAGCGCTATCTTTGCGGTCAAATTGCAAGTATATGGCTACAGTTGGCTTTTCAGAAAGAATTTACCTCCAATATTTAAGGACAAAATTTAAAACCTTAAGCAAACTTGCCCCTGCAACAGCTGGGAGGATGGCATTTGACCTATTCTGCACGCCTTATCCTAAGTATAAGAAAAGAAAAGCACCTGCTATTTTCAACCACGCCAATAAAAAGACAGTTGTATTAAGCGATCAAACCATAATCCATGGATTTGAATGGTTACCCAATACATCTAATGGCCAAACAGTGTTAATAGCACATGGCTATGCTAGTTTTGCCTATAAATTTGAACACTATATTTCACCCTTGTTGAAATTAGGGTATCGTGTATTGGCTTTTGATGCGCCTGGTCATGGACAAAGTCAGGGAAGACATATTAATGTAGTGATCTACCAAGAAGCAATACAAGAGATTATGCAACAATGCGGTCCAGTAAATCATTTTATAGGCCATTCACTTGGCGCACTTACTTTATCCTTGATTGCTGAACAAGTGGATCAATCCAAGGATAGGAAATTCGTTTTAATTGCGCCGGCGACTAAAACCACTACCACTTTTGCCAATTTTTTTAAGATGATGCACTTTAATGATGTCACAAAAAACGCATTCATTCAAGAAGTGCGAAGCAGGACGCATCATACTATTGAACATTTTGCGGCAGATAGAGCATTGTCCAATTATCAGGGTCCCTTGCTATGGATTCATGATGAAGGGGATTTGGTTTGCCCTTATGAGGATTTAGTGGATTTTCAAAAAAATGCCCCCTCCAATATAGAATTTCTGATTACCAATGGATTAGGACATAATAAAGTATACAAAACAGCAGGAGTAATGGATCAAATCATGACTTTTTTGACCCCTTCC
>CALPLN020000084.1 GCA_943324415.2 Sediminibacterium ginsengisoli
GATGGCTTTACAAATGCTTGACGAGCACGTAAGTTTACTAAAGTCTTGCTTTTTTCAAACTTCTTTTTGTACTTCTTAAGGGCCTTGTCAATGTTCTCGCAGTCTTTTGAATCAATAATTAACATAATATATACCTCCTCAGGCGTTTTTAATTTGGAGAGCAAAGATAGGATTCCTTTTTAAAAAACCAAATTTTTGCTCCATTTTGTCTACATAAATCTATTTATTTGGCCAATCAGCCAATTATTCCATGATCCCCTTCCCTTTTAAGGCCCCGGAAATCGCCTGATCCATCACGCGCTCAGCAAACGGTCTTGTTAAGTCATTCAATGCCGCTGTCTTGCCCTGGATCAAATCTTTATCTTCCATCGTAATCGCCAATTGCAATGCTTGCATGGCTTCTGCAGTAAGCATCAATTCGTCTTTAGACAATAGCGCTATATTTTTTGACATGAACTTTTCGGTCACTGATAAAATCTGTTCCGCTTCGGTCCTTGCTTCTACTAAGGCTCTTGTCGCAATATCTTCTTTTGCATGCGTGATGCTATCCATTAATCTTTGCTCTACTTCTTCATCTGATAAACCATACTGTGGCTTGATTTCTATGCTTTGCGTTAAACCAGTTCTTAATTCTTTGGCACGTACTTGCAAGATGCCATCCGCATTGATTAAAAATTGTACATCCACTTTTGGCAAACCAGCTGGCATAGATGGGATCCCTGATAAAGTAAATTCACCCAACTTTCTATTGTCTTTTACCAAATCTCTTTCGCCCTGATAAATCGCAATTTGAATTCCTGACTGTCCGTCTTTCTGTGTGGTATATTGTCTTCCAGCTTGTGTTGGAATTTTTGAATTTCTTGGCAATAACACATCCATCAATCCACCCATTGTTTCAATTCCTAAACTCAATGGTGTAATATCCAATAACAACATAGATTGATTGTTGCCTGCTAAAATATCTGCTTGAACTGCAGCGCCTAATGCAACTACTTCATCTGGATTCACTGTGTCGTTGACTGGTTGATTGAAATAAGTTGACACTGTATTTTTTACCAACGGCACTCTTGTGCTACCACCCACCATTAATACAGTATTGATGTCTGACACTTTCAAACCTGCGTCCTTCATAGCTTTCGCACAACAGTCCATTGTTTTATCTACAATTGGTGCAATTAATTTTTCAAATACTTCTTTTGTGATGGTTAATTTGTCACCTGCAAAATCTGTTTCAAAATAAGCTGCATTGGATAAGGTAATTTTTGCTTGTTCTGCAGCCAATCTTAATTGTTGTTTTAATATTTTATGGTCCTCCAATGTAGCTATTTTCATACCCCCCATCCAATACTCAATAATGGCTCTATCTAAATCGTCCCCTCCTAAATAAGTATCTCCATTGGTACTTAATACTTCAAAAATGCCCCCACTAATTTTTAAAATTGAAATGTCAAATGTACCTCCTCCTAAATCATACACTGCAATTGTTTTTTCTTCTGCAGGATCCAATCCCAAGCCATACGCTAAACTAGCTGCTGTTGGCTCGTTGATGATTCTTAACACATCTAATCCAGCAAGCTTTCCTGCATCTCTAGTTGCTTGTCTTTGTGTATCGTTAAAATAGGCTGGAACAGTGATCACCGCTTTTGTCACCGGTGTTTTTAAAATATGTTCTGCACGATTTTTTAATGCCGTTAAAATATGTGCACTTAATTCAATGGGTGAATAAAATTGATTCCCCACTTGCACTTTAACTAAGCTATCTGTATTGTCATCGATCACTTTATAAGCAAAAAAGTCTTGATGTGTTTGTATGTCTTTGTAACTCTTGCCCATTAAGCGTTTGGCACTAAAAATGGTATTCGCTGGGTCTGATTCTAAATAAGGCTTCGCTGCAGCACCTACTTCTACATTACCAAATGCATCAAAATGCACCACACTTGGCACGATACTACTTCCGTCAAATTCTTTCAATGCAGTAGGCAGCTTCGTTTCGGGATGTATGATTGCCACTAAACTATTGGTGGTCCCAAGGTCAATCCCTACAATCATTTCGGGTTGTTGTAAACTACCTGTTGCGATATTGATGCCGATTTTAGCCATTTAAAAAATTTTACAAATGTACAAGCTATACCTAGTTTTTAGGTTGCGAATTTAGGAATGATTTGATGGATCGGTAGACACTAGCGTTGTCTTAGAAAACGTGTCATGTAAGGGTTTCCCGTTCCATGCCAAGCCAAACATCGACACTAAACTTGTTCTTATCAATGCCCTTATAAGAAATTGCCACAATGCTGGACGACGTCCATCTAAGGTGACCACTTTTGTTTTAGTCATCCATTTCGCAGGCGTTCGTTGGAAAATGGTTTCAAATAGAAAAATATAAACTAGGTAAAATGCAAAGAAAAATTCGCCAAATCGAATAGGTGGAAAGCCATAAAAGAACACATTGAAATTATACCAACGATACAAGAAAAAGCATCCTATAAAGATAAATAAACTGTCTAAAAAGAAGTGGGCAATCCTGGTTCCCTCCCCTTGAATTTGATTTGTTGGCTGCATGATGCAAAATTATTGCTTTTTGTTAGTTATTTTTGCCGAAAGTAACCCACTATGACTTTGATCCAAGAATTAAGATGGAGAGGTATGATCCAAGATATTATGCCAGGTACAGAAGAATTGTTCGAAAAAGAGCAGGTTTCAGGCTATATCGGCTTTGACCCAACTTCTGACAGCTTACATATTGGAAGCCTTGTTCCGATTTTATTATTGGTGCATTTACAAAAAGCAGGACACAAACCTTACGCTTTAGTGGGTGGGGCAACAGGGATGGTGGGTGATCCTAGTGGTAAAAGTGAAGAACGTAATCTTTTGAGTGAGGAAACTTTAGCGCATAATATTGCTGGTGTTAAAAAACAATTGGCCCATTTTTTAAATTTCGATAGCACACAAGCCAATGCTGCCGAAATGGTCAATAACTATGATTGGTTTAAAGATTTTAATTTTCTTTCTTTTATTAGAGAAGTAGGCAAACACATTACTGTCAACTATATGATGGCAAAGGATAGTGTGAAAAAAAGAATCGAAGGGGACACAGGTATGAGCTTTACTGAGTTCACTTACCAATTAATTCAGGGATACGATTTCTACTGGTTGTATAAAAATAAAAACTGTAAAGTGCAGATGGGTGGAAGTGACCAATGGGGGAATATCACCACTGGTACTGAATTAATCCGTCGTAAAATAGGCGGAGAAGCTTATGCATTTACTTGTCCTTTGATTAAAAAAGCGGATGGTGGTAAATTTGGTAAAACAGAGAAAGGCAATATTTGGTTAGATGCCACTAAAACCTCTCCCTACCAATTTTATCAATTCTGGTTAAACGCAAGTGATGAAGACGCAACCAGTTGGATTAAGATTTTTACTTTATTAGATCCTACACAGATTGATACACTTATTTCGGAGCATAGCGTTGCACCTCAACAAAGAATTTTACAAAAAGCTTTAGCAGCTGAATTAACAAGATTCGTTCACAGTGAAGCGGATTTAAAATTCGCCATTGAAGCTACTGAGATTTTATTTGGCAATGCGACCACTGAAGTTTTACAGTCCTTAAATGAAACCCAATTATTACAAGTAATGGAAGGGGTTCCTAAAGTAACCATTCCGTTGGCTACACTCCATGAAGGCTATGACTTGATCAATTTATTGGCGGACACTGCCATCTTCCCAAGTAAAGGTGAAGCCCGCAAAATGTGGCAGGGCGGCGGTTTAGGCATCAATAAAGAAAAGATTAGTCCTGAAACAACACATATTACCACAGCACATTTATTACAAGGCAAGTATGTATTAATTCAAAAAGGAAAGAAGAATTATTATTTAGTGATCGCTGAATAAGCGTCGATTTCTTAGCCTAATTTAAACATTTTCGGGTTCCCAAATTTGATTTAATTTATTTGATTGCTTCCCAAACCGCATCAGCAACCAACTGATTGCCTGCATCATTTAAATGTACTCGATCATAAGTAAGGATGCCTTTATCATCATTTTTAGGATTATTTTTTACACTATAGTCCAAGAATAGTTTTCTGCAATCCACTAGAGCTATTTGCTTTTCTGAAGCATATTTTCGGATCCAATTGGAATACAAATTCAACTCCCCATCCTGTGGATTCGATTGGTCATAACGCTCTCCTATTACCGCAGGCGTAACTAAAATGACTTTTGCACCCTTTGCTTGAATCTTTTGCACCACAGCGTCATAAAATAAACCGAACTTATCATAATCCGTCCCTGTACCCATCATAGATTTATGCCAAACATCATTTACCCCAACCCAAATCACTACCACATCTGGTGTTTTATTTAACACGTCTTTTTCCAATCTTAAGAATAAATCATAAATCTTATTGCCTCCAATACCCGCACCTATTAAATCAAATTGATTCGTTTGTCCGTTATTGGCAATACGGTTATTCAAAAGGTCGATATAGCCCCCTTTTTTGACCCCTAGTTCGGTAATTGAATCACCAAAAAATACAATCTTTTTCTTTCCGTCTTGAATAAATGACAAGCAGAAGAAACAGCTTATGATGAATAAAAATGGGAGAAATTTATAACGCATGAGACAGTTGTTTAATTTTTAAATTAAAAATCTAGGATTAAGTTAAGCCAAATTGAAGATAATGCTAAGTTAAGCAAACAAAAATTTGGAAGTTTTTGCGTCTACCCCTATTTTTGCACTCCATTCTACGAATGGCTAGAGGATTGCCTGATGGTGTAACGGTAGCACAACTGTTTTTGGTGCAGTTTGTCTAGGTTCGAATCCTGGTCAGGCAACCAAAGAAAAGGCCTCAACGAAAGTTGGGGCCTTTTTCATGTACATAAGTAATGTCAAGGCCAATGAGCACTGAGCGAAGCGGATACAAAACTGTGCCAAGACAAATGCGAGCTTGCTCGTAATTTGAATTGAAGCAGGTTTGTAAAAGTTGCAACGCAACTTGCTCGAAGTAGAACATATCCATTTAAAATTGGACAAAAAACTTGCTAAATTTTGAAGGACTTTTTATGTTGGGATTTTCCAAAAAATTGGAAGGCCGAGTAAAGCGAGGTCAATCCTATTTTATATCTTTAATCCATGAAGACTTCTTTTAAACTGTTATCTAGTTACTTAATTGCATTATGTATTAGTATTTCATTAGCAATATTAGATAGCGATCCTGTAATTAGTTATTTCTCTTTAGTTATAGACATTTTATTTATGTCCATTTTAATTTGGGGATTAGGAGTTGGTATAGTTGCATTAATCTATGGGCTAAAACTGCTTGTTATAAAAAAGAGGCTTTAATTTATCTATGCAAAGAATCAATAAACTAGACGGCCTACGTGGTCTATTTGCATTGTTTGTAGTATTGTTTCACTTAAACAAAAACAATGCACCTCTATTTATAGTTGATAATTTTTTTATTAGAGAATCGTACATTTTTGTTGACTTTTTCTTTATCCTAAGTGGATATGTAATTACTTTAACCTACAATGAACGACTGAATACGAGTGCAGATTTTTTAACCTTCCTTAAAAAGAGATTCATAAGACTCTACCCGCTTTTGTTATTTTCCACACTCATGTATTGGGGTTTTGTACATCCACATTTTAACAATCGAAACATTTGGCTTGCTTTAGATACATTATTGCTCACCAATGCAACGCCAATTCTTGGTTCAGGTATTGGAATGAATTATCCATCTTGGTCCATTTCAAGTGAAATGATTTCCTATCTTATATTTGGTATTAGCTCCATACTCGCACTGCAAAATAGGAAACCACTGCTATTAGCCATCTTGACAATGGGATGCTTTTGCTTCCTTGCATTTCAAAAGGATTATTTTATGACTGGTTCTTTTGGTTTTATAAGAGGGTTAGCCTGTTTTAATCTCGGGTATTTTATTTATACTATTTCTAAGAAAAAGTTTAACCTATCAAACCAATCAGAATGGCTCGTCCTTATTGGTATCCTAGGTTTAATGTTCCTCCATTTTACCATTTCAACGGCCTACCCATTATTGATACTTCTGCTTCAATTGCTTATCCCTATTGCATTTGCCATAAGTATTTTAGTGTTAATTAAGACGAATGGCATCCTGAGTCAACTACTCCAAACAAAACCCTTTTTATTTTTAGGTAAGATCTCTTATTCAGTGTATCTAAACCATGCATTTATCATTGGCTTTTTTATTCCTAAATTATTTAAATGGATTCAGTTCTCCCAAGGTGAGGCTAAAAAAACAATGAGTATGTGCATTTTATTACTGATCTTAATCCTCTACTCTTGGTGCACTTATTATTTAATTGAAAATAAATTAGGCAAGAAATTAGCTGCCTCTATAAAGTATTAATGCACTTCTCTTTTCATTGGCACCACTAAAACGGGTACAGTAGCATGTCGTACAATGTATTCTGCTGTACTACCCATAATGGTATGTGATAAGCCTGTACGTCCATGTGTTCCCACAACGATATAATCTACTTTTTGTTGATTGGCCAATTCCATGATATCGAATTTTGGATTCCCAATTGCTACATGGGTATCAAAAGTGACACCCGCATTTTTAGCTTTCACTTCATCAAATATTTTATGCGCATGATTTTCTTGCTCCTTGTACACTTCATCTAATTGAGGTGGAATCATGGCCAATTGAGTTTGTAAATAATCTACATAGATTGGAATGATTGCACATAAAATTACGTACCCATTCATTTTAATGGCAAGCTCTATGCCTTGTTGTATAATCTCATTTGAGGTCTCACTTAAGTCCACTGCAATCAACACTTTATTTTTCATAGTAGTATAGTTTCTACTAATTTAAAATAAATTGAATCCTTAATCTATGACGGTCATCAGTTAGTTTAACGCTTTGATACAAGCTTGTAACGCATCCTCCCAATTTGGTATTGGAGCAGTTAATAAAGATTCGATTTTTTGCGTCGATAAAACGGAATATTTAGGTCGTTTTGCGGGAGTAGGAAATGCAGCTGAATCAATTGGATGCAATGTGCAAGAAAGGCCTGCAATAGCCTTTATTTTAGCCGCAAAATCGAACCAAGTGGTTTCGCCTTGATTGGCATAATGAAAGATGCCCTTAATGGACTGCCCTGCATCTAATAATTGAACCATTTGCATGGTTGCTTTTGCCAAATCCCTTGCATAAGTTGGACGACCTTTCTGATCAGCTACAATATTTAAGCTTTCTTTTTCTTTCATTAAACGCAACATCGTCTTCACGAAATTATTACCATGTGTGCTAAATACCCATGATGTTCGAATCACAATTGTCTGCTCATATTCCGCAATCGCAAGCGCTTCTCCATCCGCCTTGGTAGATCCATAATAGTTCACTGGATCCACATTGGTTGTGGGCAGATAAGGCGAAGTCGCTTCCCCATCAAAAACATAATCTGTTGAATAGGTAATGAATGGTATCGCTAAATTTTTACTGATGCGCGCTAATGTTTGAACAGCTGTCGCATTTACGGTATAGGCTAACTCTTTTTCCGTTTCTGATTTATCTACAGCGGTATAAGCTGCCGTATTGATGATACAATCTGGAGCAA
Source organism: Sediminibacterium ginsengisoli (assembly GCA_943324415.2). Classification (GTDB taxonomy): domain Bacteria; phylum Bacteroidota; class Bacteroidia; order Chitinophagales; family Chitinophagaceae; genus Sediminibacterium; species Sediminibacterium ginsengisoli_C. The sequence continues at coordinate 7,609 of CALPLN020000084.1, forward strand.
TTTTTGTTATCATCTCCTCAAAACCATCTGGATGTGAAAGATCTAATTGACTTCTATCTACCAATACAAATTCAAATGCAGGATAAGCAGAAGCTAGTTGACCTAACTCCCAACCCAATTGGCCATTGGCTCCTGTAACTAATATCTTATGAATGGCCATAGTGCATTTTTATTGATGTTGATAGTAACTTATTTAATTTGAAGGAAAATTATTTGGATATAAATTCCTTAGGCAATTTTGTCCACTCACTTGGTGGCAATGCTTTAAAGTAATCGTAGGTTTTTTTCAAGCCCTCTGCACGATCCACTTTGGGCTCCCAGCCTAAAATTGTTCTTGCTTTAGTGATATCTGGTTGACGTTGCTTAGGATCGTCTACTGGTAATTCCTTGTAAACTATCTTCACAGTGGACCCTGTTAACTTCAACACTTCCTCTGCAAAATCCTTTAAGCTAATTTCATTTGGGTTGCCAATATTTACAGGACTTGAATAGTCAC
>CALPLN020000085.1 GCA_943324415.2 Sediminibacterium ginsengisoli
TGTTAAAAACATTTCAGATAAACGAACTACAGGTACATCTCCGAAACGATCTAAGTGCTTTCTTGTATAGTAGTTACCACCAGACAATTCGAAATATGATTTTCTTGCATCACCAGTCTCATATTGAGCAATATGCGCAGGTCTGATTTTGCAATCACTTCTTCCTGCAGTACCAGCAATTGTGCTGATTGTTCTACCGAAATAAGTATTCATTGCATTGATACCATCTTGAGCAGTTACTTTCATTGAGAAGATATATTCACCTGGAGTTGTTCCACCATTGTTGATGAATGTAAACCAGTTTTTACCAATTTCAGTTGCTAAGGTTTTACCGCTACCTGCAATCACACGGTTTGCAGCAGCACCCGCTTCTGTATAATTCTTCAACGCTAAATACACTCTAGACAATTGAGCTGCAGCAGCCCATTTAGTCGCGTAGATACCATTAGAAGAAGGTAATAAAGATTCTGCTTTCACTAAATCAGCAATCACTTGGTCATACACTGCTTTCACAGTTGCTCTTGCTTTATAGTCAGCCTCAGTTACGTTACCAGTTGGTGTTAATACCAATGGCACACCTGGGTTAGCAGCATAGTCACCTTCGCCTACTGGCTTAGCATACAATTTTACCAATTCAAAATAGATAGAGCCTCTTAAAAATAAAGCTTGGCCTTCTACTGAATTTTTCTTTGCTGTAGATGAAGTTACTTTATCAACAGCAGACAATACATTGTTGATACGATTGATCGTGCTGTAAGAAGCAGACCAAGTACCCAATGCATTTGAGTTATTTGCATTCATCTGTGCTTTATAAGCGTCAGACAAACCTGCGAAAGTACCAGTAAAGTTGATGTTCTCACCATTACCAATCAATTCGTTCATGACCATGATATCACCACCGTAAACAGTAGCAGCTTGTGCTCCATCATAAGCACCAATCAAAGTTACGTTTACATCACCCTCTGATAACAAAGCCTTATCATCTGAAATACTTTGGTACGGGAATACATCCAAACGCTTTTCGCAAGCCGTAGCAAGTACGCTCGTAAACAAAATAGCAGCTAAGTATTTGTTTATTGTTTTATTATATATTTTCATAAAATTCATGATTAACTAATTAAAAATTAATGTTTACGCCAAACAAGATTGTTCTTGGTTGTGGCGGTGTGTAGAAGTCACTACCTTTTGCAATATTAGAATCAAAATCATCAGCGTTAACTTCTGGATCCCAATAAGGATATTTTGTAAAGGTTAATAAATTCTGACCTGATACATACACTCTTAATTTTTCAAGTTTGAACTTGCTTAATTTCTTAGAATCAAAAGTATAACCAATTGATGCAGTTCTTAAACGGATATAAGAACCATCAACGATATAACGGCTACTGATTTGAGCACCATTGTTGTAGAACAATCTAGCTTGTGGGATATTGGTAATATCACCAGGCTTTTGCCAACGTGCCATTTGATCAAATGTTTGGTTGTCTTCGTAACGCATGCTAGCAGAAGAGTAACGTCCCATTCCATAAATGTTGTTTTCGTTTCCTAGAACACCATTAAAGAAGATAGACATATCAAATCCTTTGAAAGAGAAGTTATTTGTTAAACCCATCACCACATCTGGGTTAGGATTTCCAGTTACCACTCTTGTCGCTTGGCTAAACACACTAGTTGTAGTTCTGTCAATTGTACCATCTGCTAACTTTGTGTTCTTGTACCACAATGCATTACCATTTGCAGGATCAACACCAGCCCACTCTGCAGTGTAGAAAACACCAATTGCTTGACCTTCCATTACACGGTTCATGCTACCAACACCACCTTCAATTACTTGACCTTGGATATCAGTTACTTTACCTTGGTTTAATGCAATGTTAAAGCTCGTATTCCATTTGAACGCACCAATAAAATTCTGTGTGTTCAATACAAATTCAAAACCTTTGTTTTCTAATTTACCTACGTTCTTCACCATGCTAGAGAAACCAGTTGTAGCAGGGATATTTACGTTTAATAATAAACCAGTTGTATTTTTTACGTAGTAATCAATTTCTCCAGAAATTCTGTTATTGAATAATCCAAAGTCGATACCCGCATCTAATTGATTTGTTGTCTCCCACTGTAAGTTATCGTTTCTTAACTGAGAAGGTCTTTGACCCGCAGCACCAGCATAACCAGCATCACCAGTAAACAAGCCCATTTGAGGGAAGTTACCAATTTCAGAGTTACCCACGATACCATAAGAAGCTCTTGCCTTTAAGAAGCTAACGATTTTGTTATCCATCAAGAATTTTTCGTTAGACAAGATCCAACCAGCAGAAACCGCTGGGAAGAAACCTGTTCTTGCGTTCTTACCGAATCTAGAAGAAGCGTCAATACGACCACTTGCAGAAACGATATACTTTTCATTGAATGTATAATTAGATCTTAAGAAATAAGATAAGAATCTAAAATCTGTTTGAGAAGAACTACCACCAGATTTAGTAGCCGCACTTGCAATCTTTTGATAAGAATCAGAAGGGAAACCAATACCAGTTACACTGTTGTATTTCGCTTGAGATTGTTGGTATTGCATACCCAAAGTAGCAGAAAAATTATGCTTACCAGCTAATTTGTTATAGTTGAAATAACTGTTGGTGTTGTAGTTTGTAATAAACGCACCCGTGTTGGTACCTTCACCTGTTGATGAACTTGTGTTTCTAACAGTTTGTGTTTGGTAATAACGTTCTTCGTTTTGACTTAAGAAGTCTAAACCAAATTCAGATTGGAAAGTCAAACCAGGTAATAATTTCACTTTGAAATAAGTGTTACCAAAAGTTCTGTATACATCTTGTGCATACTTTGCATAATCAATTTGAATTCTAGGGTTAAAATACAAACCTACGTTCACATCACCTGGAGGAGTACCTGCTGGTAAACCTGTATTAGGGTCGTAGAACGGAGTCATTGGCAATAAAGCCGCAGACTGTAATGGATTTGAAAACGCGTTATCACCTGGTAAACGACGGTTGTAAGTTCTAGATAAACTTAAAGAAACACCTAAATCTAACCAGCTATTCGCTTGTTGATCTACGTTTAAACGACCAGTTGTTCTGCTTAATTCGTTACCAACGATTGTACCACCTTGGTCTAAATGTTGGAAAGAAGAGAAGAACTTCGTTTTATCATTACCACCTCTGATTTGTAAATCAGCTTGACGGTATTGGCCTTTTTGGAAAGCCTGGTCCTGCCAGTCATAAGACTTACTTGGATCTTTATCCCATTCGCCATAGCTATGGTAGCTCATGATATCCTTCATGTATTGTGTATAGCTATAAGGATCAGCATAATCAATACCTTCTTCATCATCAGAATATTTTGCAGCTTCCATTGCCAATTCGTTATACTCTGTAGAATTCAACATTCTCACTCTCTTGGTTGCTTGAGACTCACCAGTTTGTAAGTTAAAAGTGATTTGAGTTTTACCAGCTCTACCTCTTTTTGTTGTGATTAAAACTACACCATTCGCTGCACGAGATCCGTAGATCGCACCTGCAGAGGCATCTTTTAATACTTCAATAGATTCAATGTCATTTGGGTTCAAATCAGTCAATGGGTTCATGTCACCACCATAAGTAGACTGGTCACCAGATGTAACTGGGATACCATCTAATACATACAATGGTTGGCTAGAAGCAGAAATAGAAGAGTTACCTCTAATTCTAACAGTCACTGCCTGTCCTAATTTACCAGATTGGCTATTTACGAATACACCGGCAGCTTTACCTTGCAAAGCAGCGTCCACACTAGGTGTTGGCATGTACTCGATATCCTTTCCTTTAACGCGCGCAATGTTACCTGTTAATTCTTTTTTAATCAATGATCCACCAAAACCTGTAACAACCACTTCTGAAAGTGCTTTTACATCTGCTTTAAGGACAATTAAAAAAGATTTAGCATTGGTAGAAACCTGACGGCTTTCATACCCAATTGCGATCACTTCTAATACTTTGTTTGCTTGAACTGCAATAGTGAAATTACCTTGAGCATCAGAGTTAGTCCCTGTTTTAGTTCCTTTTACAAGTACACTTGCACCTGCAACTGGATTACCTGACTCGTCGGTAACCTTACCATTTACTGTTGTGTTTTGAGCTATTGCTACTCCAATCATAAGAAAGGATGCAAGAAAACTCAATAGAAAAAATTTTTTCATCATAGAATTTAATTTTTTGAAAAAACCATATTTGATTGAATTGCAATTTAACAAAAATTTAGACTTATTAAACTTTTGTTAAGTTTTGTTTCGTTATTTATTGCATTTTGTGGCTCAAACTGCCCAAAAATGACATATATAATTATTAATAATATAGCTTTTGAGGCTTGAAAGGTCGTTTTTTCGGCAATTACTTGATAAAAAAAACAGAATCCAAGTATCTTTACCCCATGAGTAAGTCAAAATCAGCCTTTTTTTGTACAAAATGTGGGTATGAGTCTGCAAAATGGGCAGGAAAGTGTCCGGCCTGTAACGAATGGAATAGTTTCACAGAAGAAGTGATTGATAAAGGTAAAGGGAACGATACCACATGGGATGATTATGCCAATACACAAAAAGGGACGCAGGTGATTGCAATCAATGAAGTGCAAAGTCAATCAGAAAAACGGATAGATAGCTCAGATCCAGAATTAAACCGAGTGTTAGGCGGGGGCATTGTACTAGGATCCATTGTGCTAGTTGCTGGCGAACCCGGCATCGGGAAAAGTACCTTGTTTTTGCAACAGGGTTTAATGATGAAGGATCAAACCGTATTGTATATAAGTGGAGAGGAAAGTATTCAGCAAATTAAAATGCGTGCAGATCGATTAAGTTTAGAGAATGATCATTTTTACTTACTCACTGAGACACATACCCAAGCCATTTTTAAAGCGATCAAGAAATTAAAACCGACCGTTGTCATTGTGGATTCAATACAAACACTTGAGTCTAATTTAATCGATGCAGCAGCTGGAAGTATTTCTCAAATCAAACAAACTGCCGCAGAATTTCAAAGATTTGCAAAAGAAACAGGCACTCCTGTTTTTTTAATTGGACATATTACTAAAGAAGGCTCCATTGCAGGACCAAAAATTTTAGAACATATGGTAGACACTGTGTTGCAGTTCGAAGGTGATCGTCATTATGCTTATAGAATGTTGCGTACTTTAAAAAATAGATTTGGAAGCACAAGTGAATTAGGTATTTATGAGATGACTGGTACAGGGATGAAAGTCGTGACCAATCCATCTGCATTTTTAATCGCACAAAGAAACGATTCATTAAGTGGAAGTACCATTGCTGCGGCGATGGAAGGTATGCGTCCTTTATTGATAGAAGTTCAAGCATTGGTAACTCAAAGTGTGTATGGCACACCGCAAAGAACAGTTACCGGATTTGATTTAAGAAGATTGCAATTATTATTAGCGGTGTTGGAAAAGCGCGGCGGGTTTGCGTTTGGCATGAAAGATGTATTTGTCAATATTGCTGGTGGACTTAAAATAGAAGACCCTTCATTGGATTTGGCGGTGATACTTGCTTTGCTTTCTTCCTACGAAGATATCCCATTGCCGCAGGGTATTTGTTTTGCAGGAGAGGTAGGATTGAATGGCGAAATACGTGCAGTCAATAGAATTCAGCAGCGCATTGCTGAAGCAGAAAAATTAGGTTTTGAAAAGATCATTATTTCCGGCTTCAACACGAAAGGGATAGATACACAAAAACATAGCATCGAAATTATTCCTGTTGAAAGAGTAGATGAAGCTTATCGATTATTTTTCTAAACTTGAAAACGTATGAACGCATACGAACCTATCTAAATGCTTTTTTGCATTTATTGTATCCGCACATTTGTTTCGGTTGTGGTACAGATCAATTAGAAAAAGCAATGCCCTTATGCATAGATTGCATCCATGCATTGCCGTCCACTGATTTTTTTAGCATCGATGAAAATCCTGTTGAAAAAATATTCTGGGGAAGAGCCCCTATCCTCCATGCTGGCGCATTGTTGTTTTTTACAAAAGATAGTCTTGTGCAGGATTTAATTGCGCAATTAAAATACCATCACAATAAAAAAGTAGGTATTTTATTGGGCAACCTAATGGGTGAAGCGATCGCAGCAGCAGAAAAATTTAAGCAAATTGATTTACTCCTACCCATTCCCATTCGATCTTCCAAAATCAATAGTAGGGGCTACAACCAAAGTCAAGTGATTGCATTCGGTATACAGCAAGTATGGGACCGGCCCATCGATACACAAGTTTTAATCAAAAGAACCTGGTCCAATACTCAAACAAAGAAAAATAGAACTGCAAGACTAGCGCAGGTTCCAGACTTATTTTTATTGCAAGATCCCGAAAAAATTGAAGGGAAAAATATATTGATCATTGACGATGTGTTAACCACAGGTGCCACTTTAGAAGCTGCTATAGCATGCTTAATGACAGGTAGGCCTGCCTCGATTTCAATAGCCGTTGCCGCTTATACCCTTTAGTCAACTTTTTGCAAAATTTCTTGTTATATTTAAATATTCAAACACTCAATTGTATTTTATGAAAATCATATTAAGTTTCTTATTTATTGCCTGCAGCTTTTTTACAAATGCGCAAAGCATCCATAGCTTTAAAGTTAAAAGTATTGATGGAAGTCAGATTGACTTTTCAAAATACAAAGGAAAAAAAATCATGGTGGTGAATACGGCAAGTAAATGTGGTTATACACCTCAATATGAGCAATTGCAAAAAGTATATAGTCAATATAAAGACAAATTAGTGATCATTGGTTTCCCTTGCAATCAATTTGGGGGACAAGAACCAGGATCGAACGAAGAAATTGTTGAATTCTGTCAAAAAAATTACGGCGTTACTTTCCCATTAGCGGATAAGGTTGACGTAAAAGGCAATACGCAATCTCCAATTTACCAATGGCTTACACAAAAGACGAAAAACGGAGTTTTAGATGCGAACATAGGCTGGAATTTCAATAAATTTTTATTGGATGAAAATGGTAAAATGTTAGCCTATTTCCCAAGCAATGTAAAGCCAGATAGCGATACTATTTTGAGTTACTTAAAATAAGTAGCTTACCCAAGGAAATACTATCTTCGCTGCATGTTATTGCGCGATATCATTGGTCAAGAAAAATTAAAGCATCAGTTAGTAGAGATGGTTCAACACCAAAGATTGAGTCATGCCCTACTGTTTGTTGGTCCTGAAGGATCTGGCGCTCTTCCTCTTGCCATCGCATTTGCGCAATATTTAGTGAGTTCGCCGGCAACGACCAATGAAGTTGCAGATTTATTTGCCGACCCAACTGCTTTAGCCAAACAAGTCCATACCTACAATGCGCCAGATGCCATTGCAGATTTGCCTGCCTACCAACGTGCTAGCCAGTTAATGCACCCCGATCTTCACTTTTCATTTCCAACCATCACTGAAAAACCTGGACAAAAAAATTTGAGTTCCAATTTCATTGAACAATGGAGGGAATTTGTTCAAGGTTACCCTTATGGCAATGTCTTTGACTGGCTGCAATTCATCAAAGCCGAAAATAAGCAAGGTAATATCAGTGCGGACGAATGTTCGGAAATTATCAAAAAGCTAAGTTTTAAAAGTTTTGAAAGTCCATTTAAAGTGCTTGTCATGTGGATGCCAGAATATCTAGGTAAAGAAGGAAATAAATTATTAAAGCTGATCGAAGAACCCCCTGCCGATACCATTTTCTTGTTGGTTGCTAATTCAGAGGAGCAGATCCTTCCCACAATACAAAGCCGTTGCCAATTTATCAGGGTACCGAGATTGACCAACGCTGAAATTGCAACAGCTTTAGAACAAAGAGCCAATCTAAGTCCTGAAAAAGCGCAGCTGATCGCAGCCATGTCTGATGGAAATTATAGAGAAGCCCTTCATCTGGTGCAACATAGCGACACCGACTTCTTGGATCAAATAAGAGACTGGCTCAATGCCATCCTTAA
>CALPLN020000086.1 GCA_943324415.2 Sediminibacterium ginsengisoli
ATGGTCGTAAAGTATTAGCAAGTCGCCGTAAGAAAGGACGCAAGAAACTAACTGTATCTAGCGAGAAAGGATTAAAATAATTTAATCTCTATTCGTAGAAACTTATAATTTTAAAGTCCACTCGTTTTCGGGTGGACTTTTTTAATGCAGCATCAAATAAAAAAAACAGACAAGTAGCTACTTCATTGGCAAAGATGTTTACATATCAAAAAAAGGATAAATTAAAAAGCAGGAAGCAAACTCAAAACTTGTTCACCTTTGGCAAGTCTTTGTCCAATGCGCCGCTTAGGTTAATTTATACTTTAGAAAAAATTGCCGACGAGCAGGATGCCAATCCAGCAGCACTACTTATTCAAGCAGGAGTAGGGGCGCCTACTAAACAATTTAAAAAAGCGGTACAACGCAATCGTGTAAAACGATTATTAAGAGAAGCATATCGTTTAGCGCTGCCTGCTTTTAAAGCACAGCTCCCATTGCATGGAATGCGTTTAAACATTTTTATTTTATACATGGACGTCCATGTATTACCTCAAGAAGAGATCAACGCAAAAATGAATTTGATATTGAATCAATTGGCAAAACGTATCTATGGACAAGCTTAAGCAAATCATTGCCTTTCCATTTATCGCATTGATCCGATTCTATCAATATGTATTATCGCCTTATTTAGGAGGTAGCAAATGTCGTTTTACGCCAACTTGTTCTCAATACACAGCAGAAGCCATCCAAAAATTTGGTCCCATTAAAGGCATTGTTTTGGGGATGAAAAGATTGAGTAAATGTAGGCCAGGTGGTGGTCATGGCTATGACCCAGTACCTTAATTTGGCACATAAAAAAACCGCCCCTTTTTGGAGACGGTTTTCAATATTCTTAAGTATATCAATACCTCAATTATTTTGCAGCTGCAAAACGATCGGAAATCACAGACCAATTGACTACATTCCAAAATGCAGCTAAATAATCGGCTCTTCTGTTTTGGTATTTTAAATAGTAAGCATGTTCCCAAACGTCAGCACCTAAAACAGGTGTTCCTTTTACTTCTGCTACATCCATTAAAGGATTGTCTTGATTAGGTGTAGAGCAAATTTCTAATTGACCGTCTTTTACAATCAACCATGCCCAGCCACTTCCAAAACGAGTCATACCAGCGTTGGCAAATTTTTCTTTGAATGCGTCAAAGCTTCCAAAGCTTGCATCAATAGCTGTAGCTAATTCGCCAGTGGGTGTTCCGCCAGCATTGGGTGCCAAACTGTTCCAAAAGAAAGTATGGTTCCAGTGACCACCGCCATTGTTTCTAACTGCAGGGCTAATGCTTCCAGCAACCGCAACCAATGCTTCGATTGTTTTGCCTTCATTAGGTGTACCAGCTACTGCTTTATTTAAATTGTCTACATATGCTTGATGGTGTTTGCCATGGTGAATCTGCATGGTCAAGGTATCAAAATGTGGCTCTAAGGCTTCGTGCGCATAAGGTAATGCAGGTAATGTAAATGACATATTGCTTTATTTTTATTGTTAAAGATTGAATGCCAAAATTACAATGCTTTCAGCGAAATAAGACTGACCGAGATTAATTTTCCTTAAATAGTTAATAAGAAATATAAACCTATCCCTCGTCTCTCAGTTAGCGCTTGGCTTTAAAGAAGGATTGCATTAGTGCGGCGCATTCTTCTTGGAGGATGCCTCCAGTAAGGGTAGTAGAGGGGTGGAAGGGATTCTTTTCTGTGACACGGCGATAACTGTTTTTTTCGTCATAGGCGCCAAAAACAATATGGCCAATCTTGTTCCAGTACAAAGCACCGGCGCACATTAAGCAAGGCTCTAGTGTGACATAAAGGGTCGCTTCTGGAAGGTATTTGGATTGTAGATTTTCACAAGCACTAGAGAGGGCTAAAATCTCGGCGTGAGCCGTCACATCTTTTAAAAGTTGTACTTGGTTGTATCCTTTGGCGATGACTTGATCGTTCATGACAATCACAGCGCCAACTGGCACTTCATCTTCGTCAAAGGCCCTCTTCGCTTGTAAGAGGGCCTGACGCATATAATGTTCGTGTTTATTTTCCACTAGCTAGTATAACTGTGATTACAGTTTTTGGATACGGATATTTCTGTACCAAACTTTATCACCATGATCTTGCAAACTGATATGTCCAGAAAAGATTTTTCCAAAATCAGGCGATTCGCCTTTAGAGAATTTACTTCTTCTAATTAATTCTTTCCAACCATCATCGCCTAAATGCGTATTAACAGTAGTCACACCATTTAATTTCATCTTCAATTTTCCTTTATTTACGATGATGTCTACTTTATTCCATTCTTCTGCAGGCTTTGCACCAGATTCATCGCCTACAATTAAGTCGTATAAATTACCAGCTCTATGGCTAATGATTTTACTATCTGGATGGCCATCATTATCTAGCACTTGCATCTCAGGTCCAGTATGCCAAGTATTTTTATATTTTACTGGGTCATTTTGTACAAAGAAGATGATACCACTATTGCCATTCTTAGAAATCTTCCATTCCAATTGTAAATGAAAATTGGTAAAGCTTTCGTTGGTCACGATATCTCCCCCGCCAACAATTCTGCCGTCAACTCTATTGGTTGGGTCAAACATGATAGCGCCATCTACTGCTTTCCATGCTTCACCTGCAGTGGCTTTACCATAAGTATGCCAGCCATTGGTTGTTTTACCATCAAATAAAGAGATCCAATTCTTTTGAGATTGCGCTTGGTTGAATCCAAGTAAAGCAACTGTCAATAAGGTTAAAGCAAGCAATTGTTTTTTCATAAAATGAATTTTTATAGATTATTTCTTAAGCAATAAGATGTACTTCACCATTGCTTCTGCATCATCCTGACTTAACTGAGCGTGCGCTGTCATTGGGATAGCACCCCAATTGCCACTTCCGCCTTTGATGATTTTTCCAGCTAACATCTCGATATTCTCATCTGTGTTTTCATACTTCGCTGCTACATCTTGATAAGCAGGTCCAATATTTTTTTCAGCAACTTTATGACAAGTTAAACAGTCGCTTCCTGCAACTAGTGCCAAGCCTTTTGAATAATCAGGATTGTCTGATAATTTATTTTCAGGAGCAGCAGTGGTAGTTTCAGTTGATTCTTTTTTTGTTTCGCCACCTCCACATGCAACTAATAAAACGGCTGCTGATAGAGTACATAAAATTTTACGCATAGTGTATTGTTTGATTGTAATAATTAAAATTATGAATTAGATACCTAATATTTTTTTATTAAATGCTTCATCAGATCCTGTGCTGGCAAAATCATCAAATGCTTTTTCGGTTACAGGGATGATATGGTTTTGAATAAATACAGCACCTTCTGCTGCACCTACTTCTGGATGCTTTAAACAACATTCCCATTCCATCACTGCCCAACCTTGATAGTCATATGCTGCCAACTTGCTAAAGATACTTTTAAAATCTACTTGACCATCACCTAGAGATCTAAATCTTCCAGCACGATCAACCCAGTTTTGATAACCGCCGTATACCCCTTGCTTTGCACTAGGGTTGAATTCGGCATCTTTTACATGAAACATTTTAATGCGCTCATGGTACGCATCGATATAGCCTTTGTAATCCATGCATTGTAAAACCAAATGCGATGGATCAAATAATAAACATGCACGAGGGTGTTGCCCTACTTTATCTAAGAACATATCATACGAAACGCCATCATGTAAATCTTCTCCTGGATGAATTTCGTAGCATAAGTCTACGCCAGCTGCGTCAAATTCATTTAAGATAGGTAACCATCTTTTACCCAATTCTGTAAAGCCTGTTTCTACCAATCCTGCAGGTCTTTGTGGCCATGGATATACAGTATGCCATAATAAAGCGCCACTAAAAGTAGCGTGGGCATTCAATCCTAAATTTTGAGAAGCTTTTGCTGCGTATTTTAACTGTTGCACCGCCCATTCAGTTCTTGCTTTTGGATTGCCTCTATATTCGGCAGGGGCAAAGCCATCAAATTGAGCATCATAAGCAGGATGTACTGCGACCAATTGCCCTTGCAAGTGCGTAGACAATTCGGTGATTTCTAATCCAGCTGCATTGACGATGCCTTTGATTTCATCTGCATAGGTTTTGCTTTCTGCGGCTTTCTTTAAATCAATGCATCTAGCATCCCAACTTGGAATTTGCACTCCCTTGAAACCCAATCCAGCAGCCCATTTGCAGATACCTTCTAAAGTATTGAATGGAGCAGTATCTCCTAAGAATTGTGCTAAAAAAATACCAGGTCCTTTAACTGTTGTCATATTGTTGTGATTGCCTATTATATATTATGTGCTGTCCATTTCTGATCTGATCCTGCAGATAAAACCACATTATCAATGAATGCCATGCCTCTGACACCATCTTCTACTCCTGGAAAATCTAACATCTCAGGTGTCGGTGTGGTACCATCTATCTTAGCAGATAAAGTTAGCGCAAAGTTTCTGTAGATATTCGCAAATGCTTCTAAATAGCCTTCTGGATGACCTCCCGGAGTGCGACAATTATGGGTTGCAAAACTAGATAAGTGTGCACCATAGTTGGCACCAGCTCTTAGAATTTGAGTCGGTTGATCCAACCATCTTACGATCAATGAATTGGGTTCGTGTTGGAACCATTCTATACCACCTAGTTCTCCGTAGACTCTTATTTTTAATGCATTCTCTTCTCCTGCAGCAACCTGTGATGCCATCAACACGCCTTTGGCGCCATTGTCGAATTTTAACATCACAGCACCATCATCATCCATCACACGGCCTTCTACCAATGTGTTTAATTCGGCACAGATATCGGTGATTTTTGCACCAGTAATGTATTCCGCTAAATGTGCAGCATGCGTACCTATATCACCCATGACAGAACTCTTACCCGATTTTTTTGGATCTGTTCTCCATGCTGCTTGTGCATTCCCTTCTCTTTCAGATAACCTACTCAACCAGCCCTGCGGATATTCTACCCAAACCTTACGAATCTTACCCAGCTTGCCTTCGCGGACCATGGCCTTCGCTTGTTTTACCATCGGGTATCCAGAATAAGTATGGGTTAAGCAGAGTGTTAAGCCTGTCTCTTTTAGTTTTTGTTGTAACAATTTCGCTTCTTCTAATGAAAACGTAATTGGTTTTTCGATCACTACGTTGAAGCCATTTTCCAATGCCATCATTGCAGGTGCAAAATGTGCAAAATTAGGCGTTACGATGGTCACAAAATCGATGCGCTCATCGGCAGGTAATTGCGCTTCTTTTGTAATCATTTCTTCGTAGGTCAAGTAAGTTCTTTCTTTTGCAAGGAACAATGCTTCTCCAGATGCTACTGCAATTTCTGGGTTGATACTCAATGCGCCACACTTAATTTCAATGAGGCCATCCATATTGGCAGCAAGTCGGTGAATGGCGCCAATGAATGCGTCTTTACCACCACCTACCATACCCATGCGTAGTTTTCTATTCATTTTAAAGTAAGTTTTTAAGCTTAGAAAATAAGGTTAATGTGTCAAAACAACACATTCCGCCTATTGTAAAAGCAATTTCCTCATTATTTCTCAAAAAACCCTTTTTTTTCGTGTAAAATATTTGAAAAGAATGCAAAAATAAATTTACATTTATATCCTCATCCTAATGCTTGCTATGTCTACTCAATTGAACAGACGAAAATTACTGAAACAAGTTTTATCCGGTTCTGCCGCGATCGCCACTGGTTTCGTTTTACCACAACAAGTAAAAGCACAAGTAGAAAATTTTTCAACAGTTCCTTCTGATGCTTCCATTTTAAAAGGCAATATCAACCATAGTGTTTGTAGATGGTGTTATAGTGATTTGAGTTTAGAAGATTTATGTAAGGAAGTAAAGCGTATTGGATTCAACGCCATCGATTTATTGAAACCCAATGAATGGGATACAGTTAAAAAATACGGCATCGAATGTTCTATGTGTTATACGGCTGGCGAAACAAGTTTGACAAAAGGATGGAACAATCCTGCCAACCATCCATGGTTGATCAAAGATTATTTAGAAGCGATTCCATTAGTTGCTGCAGCAGGATATAAAAATTTAATTTGTTTTGCGGGGAATAGAAATGGCATGGATGATGCCACTGGTTTAAAAAATTGTGTGGAGGGATTAAAGCAAATCATGCCTTTGGCAGAAGCGAATGGAGTAACCATACAAATTGAATTGTTCAATTCTAAAGTAGATCATAAAGATTATATGGGAGACAAGTCTGCATGGGGTATTGAACTATGCAAGCAATTAGGCTCTCCTAATTTCAAGATATTATTCGACATCTATCATATGCAAATAGACGAGGGGGATATCATTCGTTCGATTCAAGATAGTCATATGTATTTTGGACATTACCATACAGCGGGTGTGCCAGGTAGACATGAATTAGATGATCGTCAAGAATTAAATTATCCAGCCATCATGCGCGCGATCAAAGCGACTGGATATAAGGGGTATGTAGCGCATGAATTTATCCCAACGAATCCTGATAAAATTAGTTCACTCAAGCAAGCAGTGACTGTTTGCGATATTTAAATATTGCTTTTAAAACCAATCATAACAACTCATAAATTTTTTACAATGGCCGAACAACAGTATGACGCAATCGTAGTAGGTTCTGGAATTAGTGGCGGATGGGCTGCTAAAGAGCTTACAGAAAAAGGACTTAAAGTGTTAATGTTAGAGCGTGGAAGAAACATTGAACACATCAAAGATTATGTGAATGCAGATAAAGAAGCTTGGGACCATCCTCATAGAGGAGGTAGAACACAACAGATGATCGAAGATTATCCTGTTTTAAAAAGAGACTATCCATTGAACGAAACCAATTTAGATTATTGGTGTTCTGACAAGGATCATCCATATACGGAAACCAAACGTTTTGATTGGTTTAGAGGTTACCATGTAGGTGGACGTTCTTTAATGTGGGGTCGTCAATCTTACCGTTGGTCGGATATGGATTTTGAAGCGAATGCGAAAGATGGAGTTGGCGTTGATTGGCCAGTGCGTTATAAAGAGATTGCACCATGGTATGATTATGTAGAAAAATTTGCCGGCATTTCTGGAAATAGAGATGGGATTGATTTATTACCTGATGGACAGTTCTTGCCTCCAATGGATTTGACTTGTGTAGAGAAAGATGTGGCAGCAAGAATTAAAGACATTTATAAAGGTAGCCGTCATTTGATCATTGGTCGTACTGCAAACATTACTGTGCCGCACGAAGGTCGTCCAGGATGTCAGTTCAGAAATAAATGTTGGTTGGGTTGTCCATTCGGTGGCTACTTCAGTACACAGTCTTCTACTTTACCAGCGGCGATGGCAACAGGTAATTTAACTTTAAGACCTTGGTCCATTGTGACTGAAATTAAATACGACAAGGATAAAAAGCGTGCCACTGGTGTAACGGTGTTGGATGCAGAAACCAATAAAACAATTGAGTACAAAGCAAAAATCATCTTCGTCAATGCCTCTACTTTAAACAGTACTTGGATCTTGATGAACTCAGCTACAGATGTTTGGGAAGGAGGATTGGGAAGTAGTAGTGATGCGTTGGGTAAAAACTTAATGGATCACCATTTGGGTAACCGTGCAGGTGGTATCATCGAAGGCTATGAAGATAAATACACATTTGGTCGTCGTGCCAATGGATTCTACATCCC
>CALPLN020000087.1 GCA_943324415.2 Sediminibacterium ginsengisoli
AGGCATGAATGGACAGCAAGAAATTGCAGATATGATGGAGGGCTATAGAAAACAACCACCAGCTGAAATTGCCGGTATGAAAGTAGCCACATTATTAGATTATCAATTGCAAGAGTCAACTGATTTACTTACGGGTGTTAAAACTAAAATACAATTACCTAAAAGTAATGTATTGCAATTTGTCACTGAAGATGGTTCAAAAATCTCTGCTAGACCAAGTGGTACAGAGCCGAAAATAAAGTTTTACTTCAGTGTCAATACGACATTGCCAAATAGAGCAGCATTTGATGAAGTATATGCACAATTGCAAAATAAAATTAACAACATTATTGCAGCTATGCAGTTAAACTAAATCAAGCATGCGAAAATTAGAAGATGCTTACCTGCATAAAGGACTGCGCAAGCAATTGGTAGACTTATTAAGAACTAAGGGGATCACTGACGAAAAAGTTTTGGAAGCGATTGGGGCAATCCCAAGGCATTTCTTTTTAGACTCTGCTTTTGATAGAATTGCCTATGAGGATCGCGCATTTCCTATTGCCGCAGACCAAACCATTTCGCAGCCCTATACCGTAGCCTATCAAACACAATTGTTGCAAATTAAACCAGGAGAAAAAGTACTTGAAATTGGCACTGGGAGTATGTATCAAACAACGGTCTTAGCTGCCATGGGTGCAAAGGTTTATACGATTGAGCGACAAAAACAATTATTTGATTTAACGCCTTATTATATCTTCAAACAACAGTATACTGATATTCTTTTTTCTTTCGGGGATGGATTTGAAGGATTGCCAGAACTGGCTCCTTTCGATAAAATCTTAATTACAGCTGCTGCACCTGTTGTGCCAGAAAAACTATGGGCGCAATTAAAAGTGAACGGGAAAATGGTCATTCCATTGGACGAGGAAGGTGCTGAGCAAAGAATGATGCGCTTGACAAAGAAAAAGGATGGAAAAGAAAAAAGAGAATCCTTTGAGGCATTCTCTTTTGTTCCTATGCTAGAAGGTAAGACTTCTAAATAAATATAGTGTTGTCTATTGTTGTTGCATTTGATCCATTCCACCTCCGTCTTGCATTTTAGTACTTTTCCTTCTTAATAAATTCACATCAAATTTACCAAAACGGTAAGAGAAGTTCAATCTAAAGAATTGCTGATCTCTTGTTCTTGTTACATTTTGTGTGAAGTATAAACTTTCTGAATAGGTTTGGTTAACCCTTGTTTTAAAGACGTCACTTGCACTCAAAGTTAATGAAGCAGTTTTACCACCTTTCAAGGTCCAATCTTTTCTAATGGCTAAGTCAAATTCATAGTTAGGTAGATTGTATCCTTGAGCTGTTGATTGTGGGCCACCAAATCCGCCACCGCCACCGAATCCACCACCACCTCTTCCGCCGCCGCCACCACCAGAGTTGCCGCCTGGAGGCAGGATTGTTTTAGCTTGGTATTGACCGCTAAATTGTAATGACAAACCTTTTACAAGTTTGAAATTGTTATTCATTTTGCTAAACCAACTCGTTAGATTGTTGTTGACATCTTGACCAGGAATGGTTGCATTGATTTCTGATTTAAATAAGTTAAAGCTTAAGTTCAAATCCCACCATTTTGTGATCGTCGTTTTATTGCTAATTTCCAATCCAAATACTTTGGAGGTATTGGCATTGATAAATGAACTGTAGAAAGCACTATCGTTGGTTACTGGATTGATGTCTTTGTAGATATAGTTGGTAATTAAATCTGTACTGTATTTATAATAAGCAGTTACCAATAAATTCGATCCTTTTTTATAGACATTATTATAGGCCACCTCAAATGAATGGGTGAATTGCGGTTTTAATGTCGGATTACCAACAGAAATATTCAATGGATCACTATAATCTGCAAATGGTTGTAATTGGAATGGATTTGGTGCATTGATACGCTTAGAATAGTTAAATTGAACATCATTTTTATCATTCAATTTGTAACTTAAGAAAGCACTAGGGAATAAAGAAATAGGAAGTTTGATTTTAGATTCTAAAGAATCCTGTCCTTGTCTATTCAATACATTCACTGTATACTCTCTATTTTCTACTCTGAAACCAAGCTGGTAACTTAAATTATTCTTTTTGCCTCCTAAATTGGTGTAGGCAGCTAAAATTTGCTCTTTGTATTTCAATTGGTTACTGATACTATTGACTAGTATTTCATTTCTATATTGATCTCTTGCATTGAATTCGTCGCGGTTATTCATTCTTACACCTGCTTCAAATTTGGTATTATTTTTAAATAATTTCTCGTAGTCGATATTAGAGGTATAATTCTTATTATAGCCAGAACCAATTGTCCTTTGATTGATGATAGTAGAATTGATTAATGAATTGTTGTCGTTGGTGCTTTCGTTGTAATTGAAGTCAGCGCTCAATTCATGTCCTGTTTCTGCAAACAAATGTTTGAAACTAGCCTGGGTACCTTTGTTTAAGAATGAAAATATAGAGTTGTTTGTAAGATCTATATTGTTATTTCTGTTAACGCCATTGAAGATGGAATCAATTGTTTGTATGGATGAATTTTCAAACTCACCTTGTACGATATTTCCAAAAATTGAAAAAGTATTGCGGTTGTCAATTAAATAATCAAATCCTGCTCTGTAGAATGAAAATGCGCTCAATCCAATATTATCAGTATAAGTACTAATACTAGTTGGTATTGGAGTTAAAAGCAGGTCTCTAGTATTGTCATTCGTGCTGATTGATTTACTATTTCTAACATTCGCAGAGGCTGAAAAATTAATTTTATTAGTTCTTAAATTTAAATCACCACCACCATTGAACTTACCTCGCATGTCTATACCAGTTCTTATTCCTCCATTATAGCCATTCTTCTTATTCTTTTTCAAGACGATATTTAAAATCCCTGCGTTACCACCAGAGGCGTCATATTTTGCTGACGGGTTGGTAATGATTTCAACTCGATCGATGATATCAGAAGGAATCTGATCCATGGTCAAGGTAGTAGGACGATTGTCAATCAATAAAGTTGGCGTTGCATTTCTTAAAGTAACATTGCCATCAATATCCACATTTAAGTTTGGAATATTTTTCATGACTTCTACTGCAGTTTGACCAGTGCTAGCTAAATTTTTATCTACGTTGAAAATTTTTCTATCAATACCCATTTCAAATTGTGGCTTAGCAGAACTTGTTACAGTGACACTTTGTAATTGTGTTGCGTCTTCCTCTAATTTGATATTGCCTAAGTCTTTATCTACCAGCGCCATCATATCTTGAGGGTTGCCATTTGGCTTTAAGTTGAAGCTGATTTGCTTTTCTAGTTTTTTATATCCAATACCAGAGATGATTAATTTGAAATTACCCATTACAGATAAGTTATCAAAACTAAAATCACCATTAGCGGCAGTGATCATAGTGCCAATGGTTACCTCGGTCGCCTTCTTAGTGGCTGGGTCAAATTTGCTACCTTTTAGTTGTACCGTTGCGCCGTCAATCCCTTTTTTGCTTGCATCTACCACTTTTCCATAAAAATGGCCCATATTCATATTGCCTCCAGCACTAGGACGGCCTGTTGGAATTTGAGCGATTAAAGTCAGTTGTATCAATAAAGCGGTCAATACTATTGTAAGTTTTTTCATATTTGTTTTTGTGTCCTATAAGACAATGAATTTTATATTCTGTTTAATCTATAACACAAATTTCGTGCTAAAGTTTAATGAAAGTCTTCTGTAAAGTATAAGCGGTTAAATAAGAGGAAGAAGAACTGAAATGAGGTATCCCCAAATAGTGCCTAAGCCAAATGCAATCCACCTGAACGGTTTAGATGCATTGTTTATTTTCTGTAAAGCAATTTTGCTAAATGTTTGTTGCCATTGATGAGTTAAGTCTTTGTTTAAATTGGCACTGAATTCATGAATTAGGCTTGGAAAGAGTAACGCTAATTCTTCCATGAATACCGTTTTTAATTCTTCGATGGTTTTATCTCCAATAAACATCGCAATCATGGGAAGCTTTGAGCTTAGCTTATTCCTGAAAAAATGGTCCAATTTTTCATTGATAACTGGCTTAAGCGTTTCAAAACTGTCATTCTGAGTCAATTGTGGTACTATTTCCGTTAAATCTAATTTGCCAATCCATTTACTAGCCAAGCTTTCCCATTTGAATGGTCCTATTTCAATTGGGTGGATCGGATAGAAAATGAGTTTAACTAGGGCCCAAACTAAACACCAGCCAAAGGCACCTACAAAAATAGAAATGAAAAAACTGGTCATATCTTGCTTTTAAACTAAAAAACCTATCCCGAAATCGGGACAGGTTTTTAGGGGGAGAACGATGGGTCTCGAACCCACGGCCTACAGTGCCACAAACTGTCGCTCTAACCTACTGAGCTACGCCCTCCATTTGGGGTGCAAAAATACGTTAATTCAGTAATCTATAAAATTAGTTTTGCATGTATTTTATAAAATAATGGTAAAAAAGGGTATAAAAAGCGAAATACACACGCAAGATTCCCTTTTTACGCTAATTTTGAAATCCTACATGCATGCAATTATGACATACGTAAAACAAAATAAGTGGAAAGTTTTTGCCACAGTGTTCCTATTTGGCGCTTTGTTCTTTGCTTTTAACACGTTTAAACCTGAAAACCAAGAGTCGCCGGAATTAAGACAGCGGAAATTATTATCTACTGTAGGACATTTATTAGAATCAGAACATTATAGTCCTAGGAGGATAGATGATGAATTTTCTAAGGAAGTGTTCGCTGCTTATTTTAAAGCATTAGATCCCGAAAAAAATACATTTCTACAATCCGATCTAGATAGTTTATCCAATTACAGTACAACGATTGATGATGAAATTCATGGAGCAACCATTGCTTTTCAACCAGCAGTGAGCAGTATTTATGAGCGTAGAATCAAAGAAGCGCAAGCATTGTTCAATCAAATTATGGAACAGCCTTTTAATTTTAATCAAGATGATTCTGTCTTATTAAATACCGACAAATTAGGGTATCCTAAAAACGAGTTGGAGAGAGCGAAGCGTTGGGAGATGTTGTTAAAGTATAGAACGATAGAACGTTATGCTAGTTTGATAGAGGAGAGAGAAAAAAATAAAGGCAAGGAAAAATTTGTAATTAAGGATGATTCAACTTTAGAAGCAGAATCAAGGGCTTATATCAAAAAATCTTATAATAAGCGATTAGAGTCTTTTGAAAAAACCTTTACTAAAGAAAAACGATTTGATGTATTCTTAAATTCGATTACAGGTTTAATGGATCCGCATACGGATTATCTAGCGCCAGTAGAGAAGCGATCTTTTACAGAACAAATGAGTGGTGTAATATATGGTATCGGTGCACAGTTAACACAGGATGATTTTGGCATTCGAATTGCTAGTATTCAGCCAGGTGGACCAGCATGGAAATCGGGACAGATTGTAGTGAATGATGTGATTGTTAAAATTGCACAAGGAGCTGAGGAACCGGTAGATGTATCAGGCTATGAAACCACTGATGCAGTTAAGTTGATTAGAGGAAATCTAGGTACCGAGGTGAGATTGACTTTTAGAAAACCAGATGGGTCATTTAAAGTGGTTTCATTGATAAGAGAAAAAATTGTATTGGACGAAGGATACGCAAGAAGTGTCGTAATTCAAAAGGGGGAAGATAAATACGGATATATCTTATTGCCTGATTTTTATGCCGATTTCGAAAGAGAAGACGGACATAGATGTTCAGAAGATGTGGCAACAGAGATAAAAAAATTGAAAGCTGAAAATGTAAAAGGGATTGTGATTGATGTTCGATTCAATGGCGGAGGTTCTTTGTATGAGGTGGTGCAAATGGCTGGATTATTTATTGACAAAGGTCCAGTTGTACAAATTAGAAACAAAGAAGGAAGGGCACAAACCTTATATGACGAAACACCAGGAATATTATATGATGGTCCATTGGTGGTGATGGCGAATGAGTTTAGTGCATCTGCAAGTGAAATATTTGCTGGTGCGATACAAGATTATAAGCGCGGCATTGTGGTTGGAAGTAGTTCTACCTATGGCAAGGGTACTGTGCAAAGAAATGTTGCATTTGGAAAACCATTGGATTCTTTGGGGATACAAACAGAGTATGGATCGGTTAAATTGACTTTTCAAAAGTTCTATCGCATCACAGGCAGTTCAACCCAAAAGAAGGGTGTGGTGCCGGATGTTATTTTGCCAGACGAATATGAGTACCTTAAGTACAGAGAAAAAGACAATGAGTCTGCATTAAGTTGGGATGAAATGGAAAAAGCAAGATATACAGTTTGGCCTAATAGTGCCCAATTGACTCCAGTGATCCAAGCAACCAATTTGAGTCTTCAAAATGACACTGCCTTAACGCGTTTCAAGCAAAATTTACAATGGGTATCTACTCAAGTTGAAACTCCTGTATATTTAAAATTAGATAAGTTTCAGGCTTTCAAAAAGCGTATTCAAGAAGTGTCCAAACAAAACGAACAAGCGCTAAAATTAAAGACACCAATGAAATTGGTGCCAATGAAAGTAGACTTTGATAAATTCTACAACAATCCTGATAAATCAAAACAAGATCGTTATCAAGCATGGATTAAAGATTTGGCTAAAGATTTTCAGTTAAATGAGTCAAGTAATATTCTAACTGCATTGGGTAAAAAAACAATAATGGTTGTCAAAAAATAATTGTGAAAATGGAGCAATTGAGAAAATGGCATGTAGTGTATACAAAACCAAAATGGGAGAAAAAAGTGGATCTTAATTTTGCTCAAAAAGGCATTGAAAGTTGGTGTCCGACCCAAAAAAAAGAACGCCAATGGTCGGATAGAAAAAAAATCATCGAAGAGCCTTTATTTAAGTCCTATGTTTTTGTAAAAGCGACTAAAGAAGAATATTCCAATGTCCTTAGTACGATGGGAGTGGTGCGCTTTTTATATTTTGAGAAAAAACCCGCTATCATCAGAGACAATGAAATTGAATTGATCAGAAAATACTTGGGCTTGTCTTATACCAATATCCAAGTGGTGGATATGGGTGAAATAAAGCCACAAACAAAAGTGGCCGTAAACAATGGCTTATTTATGGGTCAAAGAGGAGAAGTGATTAAAGCAGATAAGAAATCCGTCTATGTTAGATTAGACAGCATCAATATGATGATGATTGTCGAGTTTAAGTTAGAGGAAGTGTCAATCCTTTAATTAGATCGTCCAGTCAACGATTTGATTGCTCCATTCGGCTCTGTATGGTGTGGTCACCCTGATATAATTATCAGCATAACCTTCTAGCATTTCCATTCCGCCGTCTGCTGTTTTTTTCACAGATTCGAATAACACTTTTCTGGTTTCTCCTCTATGTGCTTCTGTGAAATATTGTAATTTCTGATAAGAAAGATTGCGCAATATCTTATTGCGTTCGTTGCGAACTGCAATAGGTACGATAGGTTTAATGTCCAAAGCTTTTGTAGCTGCACGTTCAGAATACGTGAATACATGCAAATAGGAAATGTCTAAGCTATGAATGAAAGCAAAGCTTTCTTGAAAATAGGCTTCTGTTTCACCAGGGGATCCAACAATCACATCCACGCCAATGGCTGCATGTGGAATCAGCTTCTTAACCAATTCAATGCGTTCTC
>CALPLN020000088.1 GCA_943324415.2 Sediminibacterium ginsengisoli
AGAATAAGATAAGTGATAGCGCCTACAAATACCAAAAAGACATTGAATCAAAACAAAAAATCATTGTAGGTGTAAACGAATACCAAACCGAAGAGACCACCAAAATTCCTGTTTTTAAAATTGACGCCAGTATCCAAGAAGCACAAATTGAGAAAATAAAAACGTTGAAAGCCAATCGTGACAATGCCCTTGCACAATCTTGTTTGGATGCCATTGCAGCAGCTGCAAATGCAGGACACAATATCATGCCTCCAGTGATTGCGGCAGTTGAAGCTAAATGTACTTTGGGAGAGATATCGGATACACTTAGAAAAATCTTTGGAGAATATCAAGCATAAATCGATCCATATATAAATCCAAAAAAAATAATTATCATACAACTTTCATTCATCATCAAATCCTACCCAATGCGTAAAATTTTATTCGCAATGAGCTTATTGATTGCAGGCAATTCAATAGCACAAGATCTCCCAAAAAATTATACTCAACTCTTAGAAAAAGTTGAACCTGAATTAATTCAATGGAGAAGACATTTTCACCAAAATCCAGAATTGTCCAATAGAGAATACAATACGGGTAAGTACATTGCAGATTTCTTAAAAACATTGCCAGGTATCGAAGTTCGCTTTCCTGTTGCAAAAACAGGAGTCGTGGCAGTGTTGAAAGGTGGGAAACCAGGTGCAGTCGTAGCATTAAGAGCAGACATCGATGCGTTACCTGTTTATGAAAGAAATAGCCTACCCTTTGCTTCTAAAGTAACAGCAGACTATGATGGTAAAAAAGTGCCTGTAATGCACGCTTGTGGACATGATTCACATACTTCTATTTTAATGGCTACTGCCAAAGTGTTGCATGCTATGCAGAAAGACCTTCCGGGAACAGTGGTATTCTTGTTTCAACCAGCAGAGGAAGGCGCTCCAGGAACCGAAGAAGGTGGTGCTCCTTTGATGATTAAAGAAGGTGCATTAGACAATCCAAAAGTGGATGCCGTATTCGGGATTCATATTAGTTCTCAAACTCCAGTAGGTACTTTAAAATACAAATCTGGTGCATTCATGGCTTCTTCTGATTGGTTTACCATTAAAGTGAATGGCAAAGGCAGTCACGGTTCTCAACCTTGGGGTGGTGTAGATCCAATTGCAGCTTCGGCTCAGATTATAGAAGGCTTACAACATATCGTAAGTAGACAAATGGATTTAACCACAGCGCCAGTAGTGATTACAGTTGGCACAATCAACAGTGGTGTTCGTTCTAATATCATTCCAGAAACTGCAGAGATGACTGGAACCATTCGAACCTTAGATAGTAAAATGCAAAAGGATGTACATGAACGTATTCAACACACTGTAAAAACAATTGCAGTAAGTTCAGGCGCTACTGCTGACGTAAACATCGACACAAAAACCTTGGTAACTTACAATGACCCTAGCTTAGTTAAAAAAACATTACCTGCATTGATCAAAGCAGCAGGTGCGGAAAATGTATCAGAGTCTACATGGGTGACTGGTGCAGAAGACTTCTCTTTTTATGGTGAAAAAGCACCGAGTTTCTTTTTTAATCTAGGTGCATTACCAAAAGGAACAGATCCAAGTAAAGCAGGTCCTCACCATACACCAGATTTTTATTTAGATGAGTCTGGATTTATTGTAGGAGTGAAAGCTTTCTGTCAATTGGTATTTGATCATTCAAAGACTAAATAATAGGTACTATTTATTATTTGGTGCAGGATAATTTCTTGCACCAAATAATAAACTACCAATTCGCACCATATTACTGCCTTCTTGAATTGCGATTTCATAATCTCCACTCATCCCCATACTTAGTGTATCAAAACTACCATCAGGAAAAGCTTGTTGGGCTTTGACAAAATAAGCATGTAAAGTAGAAAACTCTTGTCTTAATAATGCTTGATCATCAGAAAAACTAGCCATCCCCATTAAACCTCTACAGCGAATATGGGTATAGTTAGCCATTCTCCCACTTAATAATAATTCATGTAGGGAAGGCCCATCAAAGCCAAATTTTGTTTCTTCTGTTGCAATATGTACTTGTAATAAACAGTCGATGACCCTACCCTGTTTTGCCCCTTGTTTATTGATCTCTGCTAATAATTTTTCTGAATCAACGCCATGAATCATGTACACAAATGGCGCGATGTATTTTACTTTATTGGATTGTAAATGCCCTATAAAATGCCATTGAATGTCTTTTGGTAATGTTGCAGCTTTATCTACCAGTTCTTGCACATAATTCTCCCCAAAAGCACGATGACCTAATGCATATAATTCCATTAGCTCCTCATTGGGCTTGGTTTTACTCACAGCAATCAACGAGACCTGTTTGTCTGCTAAACTTGCTTGAATCGTTTGATAGGCTGAAATGTTTACTGGCATAGGTTACAAAGGTAATCAGAACAAATCGAAATAGCAATCGATTATCTTGTAATAGATCGGCCAATCACCATCTTCTGAATCTCAGAAGTACCTTCATAAATTTGAGTAATTTTTGCATCACGCATAAGGCGCTCAACATGAAACTCTTTTACAAAGCCATATCCACCATGCACTTGAACAGCCTCAGTAGTCACCCACATTGCTGTGTCACTTGCGTGTAATTTTGCCATGGCTGCACTCATCACATAATCCATATGATTGTCTTTCTCCCATGCAGCTTTATAACATAATAATCTTGCCGTTTCAATTCTAGTTGCCATTTCTGCCAATTTAAATTGGATCGCTTGGTGTTCGTGAATTGGTTTACCAAAAGATTTTCTTTCTTTACTATAAGCTAGTGCTAATTCATACGCACCACTTGCAATTCCCAATGCTTGAGCTGCAATACCAATTCTGCCTCCGTTCAATGTTTTCATTGCAAAATTGAAACCAAAACCATCTTCACCAATTCTATTTTCTTTTGGAACAATTACATCCATGAATGAAATTGAATGCGTATCACTTCCACGAATACCCATCTTATTTTCCTTAGGTCCAACCGTAATTCCCGGTGTATTTTTTTCTACTATAAATGCATTGATACCTCTTGATCCTTTTGAAGCATCTGTCTGCGCCATCACTAAATATACAGATGCCGTTGACCCATTGGTGATCCAGTTTTTAACACCGTTCAATACATAATGGTCGCCTTTGTCTACCGCACTGGTATGTTGGTGAGTTGCATCACTACCCGCTTCTGGTTCACTTAATAAAAATGCGCCTACATACAATTCACCCTCTTTTTTCCCTTGAGCCAATGGTGTTAAATATTTTTGTTTTTGTGCTTCATTTCCATAATGTTCCAACCCCCAACACACTAAGCTATTGTTCACACTCACGCTTACACTCACACTTGAATCTACTTTGCTAATTTCTTCCATTGCTAAAACATAACTAATGGTATCCATACCTGCACCACCATATTCAGCTGGAGTCATGATCCCCATAAAACCTAAATCGGCCAATTGTAACAATTGTTCTTTAGGTACTTTTTGGTGCTCATCTCTTTCAATTACACCAGGTAAACACTGTTGTTGTGCAAATTCACGAGCCGCTTTTTGAATCATTAACTGCTCTTCTGATAAACGAAAATCCATAGTAAAATATTTGCTCAAAATTACACTAACAATTGTTAGCAGACAAACAATTTTAAAAGAAAATTATACCCAACTCCGCCAACTGATAAGTTGTTCTAAAGATGGCTATTTTACTAATTTGGCTTGAATCAATTGGGCCAAGACCGAGCTGTCAGCAGCAGACATTAAACGGGCACTATCTTGTCTAAAATGACGCTTAAAAGCAAGGATCGCAGCGATGCTGTCTTTGGTGTCATAACCCACCAAGCTCAATGCATGTTGGATAGACAAGCCCGCTGGTAATTGATAGTTTGTATCTGGTTCAAACCATATTCCATACCCTTTTTCGAATAAGGTTTTCCATGGGAAATGAATATTGGGATCCACTTTTCGTCTTGGTGCAATATCACTATGACCCACAAAATGGTCCACAGGAATTTGGTATTTATTTTTTAGTTGTCCTAGCAATTTCAAAAGACTGTTAATTTGAGCTGGCTCAAAAGGCTCAAAACCGTTGTTGTCAATTTCAATTCCTATTGAACTAGAATTAAGGTCGGTATTGTTTCCCCAGCTTCCAATGCCTCCATGCCAAGCCCTCATATAATCATTCAACATATGGTGCACAGTACCATCTTTGCAAATAACATAATGTGCACTCACTTTCGTTCTTTCTAATGTGAAGGTTTTCAAAGTTTGATCACAAGCATTTTGTGCCGTATGGTGTATCACCACAAAATTTGGTTTGCGTAAATCAAAATTGGTTGTACCTACCCATTTTTCAGCAAGCGGCAATTGATTCTCAGATTGAGTAACAGGAGAAGCAATCAACTTTTTAGCCAATGTTTTTGCTTGTCGATTGTATTGACGATTCGTTTTTGCATACGGGAAACTGCTACAGGCATACACACCAATCAGCAATATCAAAAAAGTCGGCCACTTGAAATTCATACCCATAGATTAATCATTTAAAAAAGATGGAACTTTAGTTTATCCTTATTTTATACTTGGTTCTTGTTGACTTAAACAATGAAAACTACCTAATCCCCAAATGATATCAGTGGAGTCAATCCCAACAACAGCTCTTGTTGGAAAACAATCTTGAATGATGCGCATCGCTTGGTCATCTTGATCACAACGATAAGTTGGCACGACTACATGATCATTGCTAATATAAAAATTAGCATAAGAAGCGGGCAACATTTGGTCTTCGTAAATCACATCTGCTGGCATTGGTAATTCAACAATATTTAGTTGCTTACCATTGATTAAACGCATTTGTTTTAACTCTTTTAAGTTCTCTTGTAACAACCCATAATTTTCGGAATCTTGGTTGGAATCGACCACGGTCA
The DNA here is from genome assembly GCA_943324415.2 of Sediminibacterium ginsengisoli. Taxonomy (GTDB): domain Bacteria; phylum Bacteroidota; class Bacteroidia; order Chitinophagales; family Chitinophagaceae; genus Sediminibacterium; species Sediminibacterium ginsengisoli_C. The sequence continues at coordinate 4,918 of CALPLN020000088.1, forward strand.
CCACCGTATCTTCATTCACAAAACGAACCGTATCGTCAATATGTCCATCGGTGTCATCTCCTACAATACCCTCTGATACCCATAACACTTGATCGACACCATAATAATCACAAAGGTATTTTTCGATTTGTGATTGGTTCAAATGTGGGTTTCTATTTTCATTTAACAGACAACATTTAGAAGTCAACACCGTACCTGCACCATTAAAATCAACGGATCCACCTTCCATGATGATATTCGGATAAAATACGGGCAAGTTTAGGGCCTCCGCAATGCGCGTTGGAATCACATCATCTAAATCATAAGGAGGATACTTTCCACCCCATGCATTGATATTCCAGTCCACGATCACTTTTGGTGTATCAGGATTGTCGCCAATTAAAAAACTTGGTCCATGGTCTCTACACCAAGCATCATTGGTTGGATGAATATAAAATTGCACTTTGGAAAGATCTACATTTAAAGCCTGCATCATCTGTGTAGCAGTTGATTGCATTGCTGCATCAACCACGTTGATACAAACCCTCTGAGACAAAGTAAGAATCTTAATGAATTCAATATAAGAGGGATAGATGCTATCTAATTTGCCTGGCCAACTTGCTTCTTTATGCGGCCAACTTAACCAAGTAGCGTCCTGTTTAGCAAACTCTGCAGGAAAATGATACCCCAAAGATTTTGGTGTAATAATACTATTGCTCATCGTCTATATATCTTTTTGTAATGGGTTGGTAAGAATCAATTCTGCGATCACGTAGGAATGGCCAATGTGTTCTATAACTATCAGATTTTTCTGTATCAATATCGACTACTGCAATTTCTTCTTGGTCATGAGAAGCTTTGTACAATAAAGTTCCAAATGGATTACTCACAAAACTTCCGCCCCAGAATTGCATCAAACCATCTTGTTCTAATCCAACGCGATTCACACTAATGACTGGGACTCCATTTGCAATTGCATGGCTTCTTTGAATCGTCTGCCATGCATTGTATTGTTCTGTATTGGTTGCCTCGTCTTGTGCAGTTGCCCAACCAATGGCTGTTGGATAAAACAACATTTCGGCACCCATCAAACTCGTAATTCTTGCCGCTTCAGGATACCATTGATCCCAACAAATTAGCACTCCAATAGTTGCAAATTTAGTTTTGAAAACTTTGTAGCCTAAATCTCCTGGAGTGAAATAAAATTTTTCATAATAAGCTGGATCATCAGGGATATGCATTTTACGGTACTTACCTAAATACCTTCCATCCGCATCCAAAACTGCAGTGGTATTGTGGTATAATCCTTCTGCTCTTTTTTCAAACAAAGAAGCAATTATCACCACATTCAATTCCTTTGCCAACAAAGACAATTCGTCTGTTGTTTTACCAGGAATAGGTTCTGCTAATTTAAAATTTTCATACGCTTCTACATCACAGAAGTACAAAGAAGTGTACAACTCTTGCAAACAAATAATTTGTGCACCTTGATTGGCTGCAGCTTTAATTTTGTCTATCGCTTTAGTTTTATTCGTTTGTACATCTGCGGTACAAGACATTTGAACTAATCCTACTTTTACTATTGACATATTCAATCTTTAAATGTGTAATTGTATTTTTTAAATTAAGTGGTTTGTTGAATCAAGGCATCAAATGATTGTATACCAATCATTTTCTCTGAAATAAATCCTTCTGCATATTGAACACCAATTTGTTGACCTAATTCTTTCGCACGACCTTTAATGAATTCCAAGAAAGAATTACTTGAAATAAACGTGTTTGGCTCATTTGAATTTGGATTATAAAACTGTGACGAATACGCCATGATAGATTCCATCTTCTTATCCATATGCGCACTGATATCTACAACAAAATTGGATGTTAAATTTCTTGATTGAATATAATGAAACACCTGTGTTGGTCTCCAAGCTGTTTGAGCAACTCCATGATCTGTGGTTTGAATTTTCACCAATCCAGACAAAAAAGCGGCATCTGCAATCAACTTTGCAGCTTTACCATGATCTGGATGACGATCTTCTGGCGCATTGCATAAAATAATATTGGGTTGATACTTTCTGATGATTGCTACAATCGCCATTTGATGTGCTTGATCATTGACAAAAAAACCATCCTTCATTCCAAGATTTTCTCTAATGGTCGCACCCAATATTTCTCCAGCCCAGGTTGCTTCCTTTAAACGAACAGAAGCGGTGCCTCTTGTTCCAAGTTCTCCTTCTGTAAGATCTACAATGCCCACTTTCTTCCCCTCTGCTACAGCAGCCAATAAAGTACCACCACATCCTAATTCTACATCATCTGGATGCGCACCAAAGGCCAAGATATCTAATTTCTGCATAGTCTATTTGTTTAGCAATTCCTGAGGAACAAAGGTAAGTATTGATTGGGTACAATATACAAAAAACCCTCTCCGACTTGATGTTGGAAAGGGTTTATGAAAATTAAATGCTTTAATTTATTTTGCTTTTGCGTAACGCTTGTTGAACTTATCGATACGACCAGCTGTATCTACTAACATGTTCTTACCAGTGTAGAACGGATGAGAAGTGTTTGAAATCTCCAATTTAATAACTGGATACTCATTACCGTCTTCCCATTGGATTGTTTCCTTGGTGTTTGCAGTAGACTTACCTAAAAAAGAAGTGTTGTTACTCATGTCTTTAAACACAACGAAACGATACGCTTCTGGGTGGATACCTTGCTTC
>CALPLN020000089.1 GCA_943324415.2 Sediminibacterium ginsengisoli
ATCCCCAAGTCAACTTTGTTCTTAATGTGGTCAAATAACTGTTTTCATTCAATCTAATAAAATGAACACAAAATGCTTCTTTCTTAACTGCAATTTGAATGCCAATAGGCACAATTTCTTTTCTTGCATCTAAAGCGCAGATAAGTTCATCAGTTCGTCCTTCAATTTCAAAAGAGATCACCGAATTGTCTGGCACTACCACAGAACGTACATTTAAGTTATGTGGCGCCACTGGCGTGATCACAAAACTAGAGGATTCGGGAAATAAAATAGGACCGTTACAACTCATATTGTATCCGGTTGAACCAGTAGGCGTAGCTATGATTAAACCATCTGCCCAATAGGAGTTTAAAAATTCACCGTTTAAGTAGGTATGAATTTTAATCATCGGAGAGGTATCACGTTTGTGAATTGCAAATTCATTCAATGCAAATGGTGTGCCCTCAAAAACCGGTATGCTACTATCAATATGGATTAAACTTCTTTTATCAATCACATAAGAACGATTGACCAAAGCCTCCACCATAATGGATAATTCGTCTTTAGAAATAGTGGCTAAAAATCCAAGTCTACCATAATTGATCCCCAAAATTGGAATCAATGTGTCTCCTACTAGTGTAATGGCATCAAGCACGGTTCCGTCACCACCTAGAGAAATCAAGCAATCTATATTATTATGTAAATCAGAAGAGGATTCAAATGCAATAAGAGATTGCTTATCTGCAGCTGTAACCAGTTTGAATTTTTTAATTAAATCAGCATAGATGTAGATGGTGATATCATGCTTTTGTAATTCAGCAATCAAGTCATTTAAAGACTGTTGTTGATCCAAGTCGACACCTCTACTATAAATGGCTACATTCATGAAACAAAGTTAAAAATTAATTCCGCCGTGCAAATATAATCCTTTGTCCCCCAATTGATTGATACTATACTCCATATTTAACACAAAGTCATATATACTAATCACATCTAGTCCAACACCAGCCGTTCTTAACAAACTATTAGCCAATGGATTCGCTTTGTTTTTTTCCTGACTATAGACATAGCCTAAATGACTAAATGCTTTTACCCAAAATGTGTATTTAACAGAAGGGAGGAATTTTTTTGTCAAGGGATTGATCAAATTATAGGACCCTATTCTTTGGTGAAATGCAGCTTTAAATAATGTTGCGGCATTGCCATCCACTACGTAATATTCTAAACCATTCATTTGCATTAATCCATAGCCCATTAATTTACGATCCGAATAATTTGACTTCTGCATCATTCTTCCAATTGTAAGTGATTCAGCCAATATAAATCGAGCAGGCGCAATTGGGTGTGCAATCACCTGTCTAAATTGAAAAGCAGTTAAATTACTTTCTTTAGAGAATCTTTGGAATAAAGCAGCTTCTGTACTTGCGCCTTTTGTTGGATAGGCATTGTAATCGAATCTTACTTTTGAATAAGATAAATTAAGATCTAGATATGAAAATGTTTTTTTATGATTGGGTAAAAAAGTAGGGGCAATGGCAAAGGCTGAATCAGAAATGGATTCATTTCCTATGCCCACTTGTAATGCGTGTCTTTCATATAAATTTGGGCGATACGTTAAGTTCATATTGCCTCTATAACCATTTCGGATATTGTCCTCTGTTTTAAGGAAAACCTGTTTATTGCCTACCGTACTGTAGTTGATTTCTTTTTGATTAAACTGCGCCCATCCCAAGCCCATCCCATATTTTAATTGTTTGTCTATAAAGGGGATTTGATATCGTACTGTTGCTTGATGGGTATACCCTGTAATATAACCTACAGTAAGTTTATCGTTATTGCCTGTTGCATTTCCTTGTCTCAGATTGATGCCATAGTTCACACGATCTAAACTTCTATTTTGTTCGTTCCACCATTGACTAAAATTTCGATCCACCCATCTAAAATAAGGTAGCGGAAAAAAATACCAACGTTCTTTTAATTGGATCTTAATTTTAACAGAAGCACTATCAATTGATTCGGATGTTACATTGGTTTCTAAAAAAAGTGCGGTATTGAATAATTGTTGTTGTGCAATCGTGTTCAATGAATCTAACTCGGATTTAGACAACTGATCGCCTACTTTATATGGCAGCTCTCTTGTAACAATATATGCTCTTGTTTTTTTATTACCCGAGATTTCAATAGCACTTATTTTAACTTGAGCATACCCCATTTGGCCAATGCATAAAAGCACAAGGAGTAGCAATTTGAAGCCAATCAATTTATACATCTAAATAATTCATTAAATGATGGTAATGTGCTTCGATATCGTTGTGTAGTGGTGTTTTACCAAAATATTGTACTAGCTGATAATCATAACGTTGGAAAGTAGCAATGATCGCCTGCGCCTCGTCCTTGTTGATTTTTAGCGTAATGATCATGGCGCCGTTTTTCTCGTCATAATAACTATTCAACTGAACAATTTGCGCATTGTTAGATTCCACCAACCTTGACATTTCGGCAAGTGAATATTGATATGGCGCAACAGATAGGACCAGAATAGCACCTGGAAATTCTACTCCAAGAAATTTCGCCAATGCATCGTTTAAACTTTTTTGAGGAATCATCCCTATACATTCTTGTTGCTCATTCAGCACAGGCAGAATACTCAATTCATGTTTTGAAAACAAATCCAATGCAGTTAAAAAGTGGGCCGTATCTGCAATCATTATTTTTTTAAGCTGGTCGGATAAAACCATAATGGTACCCGATTCATCTGTATCTAATAAGTCTGCTTTTTGTACAATACCCAAAAAATAATCATCCTTCACTACGGCTAATTCTTGCACATCAAAATCCTCCATACATTGCAATGCAAAGCTCACCTTGTCTTCTAAATGAAGCAAGGGAAATCCTTTTGCAGTAATGGATGCAGCTAGCATAGTATATAATTAAGCGTGTGCTTTTAAGAATTTTTCTAAGATATCATTGAATTCATGGGGCACTTCCATCATTGGCGCGTGTCCACATTTGTCAATAAAAGCCAATTCGCTATTTGGAATCAATTTGTGAAATTCTTCTGCTACAAACGGAGGTGTCACTTTATCATTTTTACCCCAAATTAAAAGTGTAGGCACTTTGATTTGGCCCAATTCCTCTCCTAGATTATTGCGGATCGCACTTTTTGCTAAAGCGATAATTTTAATGACTTTGATTCTACTATTCGTGATTTCAAAAACCTCATCCACCAATTCCTTAGTGGCTACAGCAGGGTCGTAAAATGTTTCCGCTGTCTTTGCTCTAATGTATTCGTAATCGCCTCTTTTTGGATAAGAATCGCCCATTGCATTTTCAAACAACCCACTACTTCCTGTTAAAGTCAATGTTTTGATTTTCTCTGGATGGCTCAAAATATAAACCAGTCCTACGTGTCCCCCTAAAGAATTACCTAACAAATGAATCTGATCATATCCCTTATGGTCAATGAACTGTTGTACATATTTTGCCAACCCTTTTACACTAGTATGTAAGAGATCGAGGTCAAATAAAGGCAATAAGGGAACCACCACTTTATGTGTATGTCTGAATTTTTCAATGAGGTCAGAAAAGTTACTCAATGCACCAAATAAACCATGTAACAGGATCAAAGGCTCACCGGCACCCACTTCCACATAGTCAAACTTGCCTTCCTTATGTATTTCGTATTCCATATAATTTTAACAATTAAGTCGTTGCTATAAAGATACTTATTTCAACTTAAATAAGCAGATTATACCTTTTGTTGTAAATGACTGGAAAATTGAGTCAATGTTTGTTTGATAAAGGGCAACCAATCACTCAATTTAGCCATAAAATAGGGCCACCATTTTGCCAAATAGCTATAACTCATTGAGGCATCCATTGTCGACTTTTCCACGATGCCCAATAAAGACATAAAATAGATAAAAGCACTTAGAATAGTCCCATAAATTAAGGTATACAATACCATCCCTAATAATTTATTCAACCAACCTAACATGAGCCAGTCCGCTGTTTGTTGCAAGAGTCCTGTCGCCCATCTTAGCGCAAGCATGACCACTAATAAAACAATCAAGAAGGAAATAAATGGTAGCCAATAGGAAGTGATCTTAGTGTATAGCTTTAATTGTCCTGCTACGAACCCAGCAAACTGAAAAGCAAGCACCACACCAATCATCAAGGAGAAGAACGAAATAATGGCTTTGATCAACCCATTTCGATATCCTTGTAAAAAGGCTAAAATCAAAATTGTTCCTGCTAATAAATCTAACCAGTTCATTAATTAGTCAATGCATTTTTAGCAACTGTTGCAATCAATTTACCATCTGCCTTGCCTGCCAATTGTTTTGACGCTACGCCCATTACTTTTCCTAAGTCTTGTGGACCAGCAGCACCTAATTCTTTAACAATCGCATCTACAGCGGCTTTCACGTCTTCCTCACTCATTTGAGCTGGAAGAAATTTTTCGATCACAGCAATTTCTTCTGATTCTTTCTGTGCAAGATCTGCACGATTTTGTTCTTGAAAAATCGAAAGTGAGTCTTTGCGTTGCTTCACTAATTTCTGTAATAATTTCATTTCTGCATCTTCTGAAATAGCACCATTGGCTCCTGGTTCAGTCTTTGCTTTAATGATTTCTGCTTTAATTGCACGAAGCCCTCTTAACAATGCTTCATCTTTATTTTTCATCGCGTCTTTCATTAAAGACATGACTTCTAGTTCTAAACTCATAAGATTGTGATTTTGTATTGTGGTGCAATATTATTTTGCGCCCTGTTCTATTTGACTTGCTCTAAATTTATTGTAAAATGTTTTAGCAAAAGTTTTAAACTCTTCTGCTAGGGCTTTATCCTGCGTTGCTCTTAGGTAAGTATCCCCCATGCCCATCAAATTTTGATAGAAAAAGTCTGCCATCTCGTCCACCATCATATCCTTAGTCCATAAATCGATGCGCAAAGCAGTTTTATCGGTTGGGTCCCAAAAAGTCAACATCATGGCTCTTGCAGCTTGCGCTTCTTGAGCAGTACTATCGGTAGCTGACCAATCTATAGATTGGGGTATTTTTTGATCGTCTAATTGAATTTTTACCTGAATTGAAGATGCATGCATAGCTTAAAATTGAGCCACAAAAATACAATAATATTGGTGAATAAGACCAGCCTAAGCTAAGTCCCTTGGCCATACTATCGTTGCTTTTTCTTGAAATTGGCGCATTTCGGTTTGAATGGCCTTGTGGATTTCAATACCCTTGGCTGCACGATACATTTCGTCTTTGTAATATAATTTAAAATGATTCGCCAATAGATCGGGGGCTTTAAAATCAAAGTATTCTCCAGCTTCTGCCACTTCAGGTGAAACAAAGGCCTTACCTATCGTATCATGATGCATCAAAAACGGAATCTGATAACGCATTGTATAGGTCAAGAATTGAAAGCGATGGCTGTTCATTGCACTAAAAATGGTGAGGTATGCAGCAGCAATCCATTCTAATTTAAAATCGGACAAACTAACCAATTCAACCGCGTCTCTATATTTATACCCCAATAAGGTATTGGCAGCTTGCGTTTTCTCCGCCTCTGTATCCAGGACAAAAACTAGGGACATCGTACTCAGTTGCCATTTTTTAAACACCGAAAATGCTTTGACAATTGGCATCATCTCCGTTATGCCTACAAACGCAAGCAGGTATTGATTTCCATCAGTCAATGCACTTCTTACAGGTGCCAATTGTGACCACTCAAAACTAGGTAAAGCTGCTTTGTCAAGAAACAATCTTTCTGCTCCTAGTCTGTTCTGCACATGCCATTCGTCTAATGCTAAAACCTTGGTTGCCGCTTGCCATGTTTGATTGAATCGTTTTTTATCCAACCAAGATTTGATCCAACTTGCCCGACCTTGAAGATGCGGCAATGTCAATGGAATGAAATAAGAAGGAAGTCGCTTGGCCCATATAGCCACTGGGCCAAAATGTATCAATACATTGTCAGTGTTGTCTGCAATCAAATGGACTGTTTCATCAGGATGTACCCATGTTGCCCCATTGATATCAGCTGGTTTAGGCAAAACAGAAACAAGATAAATGATAGGCTGAGTCTCGATCTTATGCGCAGGTTCATTCGCGAACATGCCGATTAAATCTAACAATAATGGCTCCAACACATTTAGATTGGGAACATAAACATCATCGAGCTGAATAAAAATGCGCATACGCGAAATTAATACATACTTAACAATTTATCCACCAATCATTTGCAGTGGTTAGTTCGTCTTAATAGTATCCTACCTTTGACCTATGGCAGAACCGCTACAGCAATTAGATTTATTTGGCATGGAGGCAACCCCTCCTGTGCATATTGCTGCGCCTAAACAAGCTAAAAGTATCAAGCAAAAAAAATCATTGCCTCAATACCGTAAGCCAGCTTACCAGTCTGAATCAAGTTCAGCACAAGAAACAGCCGTAACTGTAAACGAGCCTACCTCAAACAATTTTGTCGTACCAGAAGATGCGGAATTGCCTTCTGTATCTAGAACACCAATGACCTATGTGAATAGGAATGTGTTACATAAAAGAGGCAGGAAAGCATTTGCAGATATGGATCAAGAAATTGACAAAATCAATGTGCCTGATGCCGCTGCATTAACTAAAAAATTATACTATCCCATTGGTGAAGTAGCAGGATGGTTTAATGTAAATACTTCTCTAATTCGATATTGGGAAAAAGAATTCAAACAATTGCAACCGCGCAAAACAAGAAAAGGAGATCGATTATTTCGTGCACAGGATATTGAATTTCTAAAGCAAATCTATTATTTGCTAAGAGAAAAAAAATACTCCATTGTGGGTGCAAAAACTTACTTGAAAAACAATAAAGAAAAAGCCAATAAAGATCTTTCCTTATTGACCAATCTAAAAGAAATCAGAAACTTTCTAGTCTCATTGAAAGCAAGTCTCTAAGTGCAATAATGGAATCTACATTACAGGATTCAGTTACCCTTTCTCTGAAAATTGAATCTGGTGTGCATTCGCATACTCAATAGCAGCAAGGTTCAGCTGTTCTCTAATCATTTGAAATGCATCAATCTCCAACTGGATTGTGACTAAGCATTCTATATGTAGCGCATGATATTGTTTACCCGACTCGGCAACAAAAACTTGAAAACTGTTAACGCCCGTTTGCGTAGACAAAACGGCACGCATGTGATTTGCAAAAGCTGCAATTGCTGCTGCAGATGTTTGCACACTTAATTGTAAATCCATTTCAATTTTACGCTCCGATCTTAAGGATATATTGTCCACGATAGAGTCTACCATCTGTTTATTCGGTACGGAAATATATGTTTTTTCCTGTGTACGAATTCGGGTACTTCTCAATCCAATCTTTTCGATGGTGCCCGTAAAACCACTCACTTTAACTAAATCTCCAATGGTAAAAGGCTTGTCAAAAAAGATAATAAAACTGGCAATGATATTTTCTAAGCTTTCTCTAGTAGACAATGCAATAGCCGCTCCAACAATACTTAAGCTGGTCACTAGGTTGCCGATACTTTCA
>CALPLN020000090.1 GCA_943324415.2 Sediminibacterium ginsengisoli
AAATGAAGCCAAAAACAGGAGGTTGCGTGATCCCAGTTGAAGAAACTTTATTAGAGCTCACTTCTAAATCATCGGTCTGCCAAACCTCAGGACCAGGAAAATAATTATCGTTTAATTTATGAAAGGCAATATGTGGCAACATGCCATTACTCCATTGGCTATCAAACATCGAATTCACCTCTTGCATTGCCCTGTCTTGATTCATGTATGTTAGCGCTAAAGCAATAAATCCAGCATCCCAATTCCATTGAAATGGATATAATCTTGCACTAGGAATAGTGTATCCATCACGCCAGTTATTATTTAAAATATCTTTTAAATCCTGAATTGAGGTCTTCTTCGTTATTTCTTCAATCATGTTATAAAAAATTATGGTTCATATTAAAGTCTAAATATATTGCTGCAGTCCAGGAGAAATTTTCTCCGCCAAGACCTTTATGCTGTTGTTGTATCGACCCTGTTGCTTCCGGCATTGGATCAAAATATTCATACATGCCGTATTGCTCTATTAAATAAATCGTTTGGTCTTTAATTTTATTGGCAAGTAGATCAAACCCGTATCTTTTAAACCCATGGTACAAAAGCCAATTGACATTCGGCCATAATGGGCCTCTCCAATACCTCTTTGAATCAAAATCCTTCGCTTTTGAACTATAGGATGGGCATAAAAACCAATTTTCATCCTGTACAAATTCAAGCTCTAGCTTGTTCGCCAAAGATTGCGCTTGTTCTTGTGATGGGATACCTGCAAATAAAGCCATCATCCCACCAATGATGTCTTTTTTAATTAACTCCTTTGAGTTTAAATCAAAAGGATAATACATCTTGCTATCATTACACCAGAATTTTTCATTAAAATTCTTAACTGATAAGGCTTGCCAATGCATTAACTCTTTTTTATCAAAACCATATAGATCCGCAATTTTCAATAACGACTCATTAGAGCGTATTAAAAATGAAATGAACATATTTTCTTGTACTAAAAAAGGATAGTCTTTTGTTATTTCTTTTTCATTAAAAGATTTATCATTTAATAAATCGATCAAATGTATATAACGCTTATAATCCAAGTCTGTCGGCCTCATGGAGCCGTCGATTTTTTTATTGTCTTTTCTTAAGTCAGCAACCTCTCTCGCATTTGATAGATCCATCCGCTCCCATATTGCATCCCAAATAGGCGCATTGTCTGTAGACTCCCAATTGTGAAATAAACAAGGCAACCCTTCTTTTAGTGGATCTCTATTTTCATATAAATAGCGGTGTGCCTGTATGATTTTTGGATAGATCTCGTAGACAAAATTATCTATATCAAAGTGGATATCTTTCGCGATTTGCAAAAGGCGCTCTAACATGAATCCAAATACAGGCAATTGTGTAATACCTGTAGTGTTGATATGCTTAGGCGCATTGTCTGATTTGGTTATATTCCAAACATCAGGACCTGGGAAATAATTTTCATTTGATTCGTGAAAGACAACATGTGGCAACATACCATTCTCCCATTGCCCTTTAAACATGCTTCTGATTTCTTCGATTGCCCTATTAGGATCTACATACATCCAGCCTAAAGCATGAAAACCTGCATCCCAATTCCACTGGAAAGGATATAATGACCCGCAAGGAACGGTATACCCATTTCTCCAATTTTCTCTTAATACGGCCTTTGCTTGTTCAATTTTATCCATAAAAATAAAATAATTGTACCCTTGCCTGAGCAAGGGTACTGATTATTTATTTGCTTAATAAACCAATCTTTAGAAAGTAAATGTTACTCTTAAATAATAAGATCTAGGAAGAATAGGTCTGCCTACAAAGAAATCTCCACTATTTGTTTGTGCATCACCAGCTCTAGGATTTCCTTCAGTGATACCTTCTGAATTAAATACATTGAATACACCACCGCTGAATCTTAAGGTAGACTTTGCATCTAAATTAAAGTTATATCCCGCAGTTAATCTTGCAATTGAATACTCATCTAAGGCAACCAAGTTACTCGCGTTACCATATCTTTTACCTTGGTAGTTGTTACTAAAACCTAAATCAAAGGTCTTATTTGCATAATACACACCTGCATCATACATGAATCTTGGCTGACGCTCTACCCACTTACCCACATTGGTAGGAGTGGTTTCATCCTTCGTATAAGTTGCTTTTTGTGAAGTAACAGAAGTGATGAAATGTAAGTTTTTAGCAAATTCAAGATCTGCAGTACCTTCAAAACCAGAAGACTTTGTGCTAATAAATTTAGATACTTCTTGGATGGCGCCACCAACATTCAAATACTGAACCAACAAACGATCATTTAAAGTGGCAGAGAAATACGCCGCAGTTAAAGTCAATTTAGTGTAGTTTAATTTAAGACCAGTCTCGTATTGATTGATCTTCTCTGGCTGATAAATTGGATACGCTGGCTTACCGCTATTGTACTTTACACTCAATCCTCTTAATTCAGGGAAGAAATAACCTTTTGAAAAGTTAGCATACGCATTCACATGATCCATTACAGGATAACTTGCAGCTAATGCCAATGCCCAATCATTTGTGCTTACATTAAATCTATCAAAAGCGCCAGTTCCAAATGCTACATTGATACCATCTATGTTTTTAGCAGTAGCAGTTTTTTCGATGCTGCCATTTGCACTAATTGTTTCAAAACGCATCCCTGCATCAAGTTTCAACTTGCCCACTTGCATTTCGTCAGAAAAATAGAAAGCTTGCTTCTTACTTGTAATAGTTTTGTTCGTATATCCAGGTACAGACGCTACACCGTTTACAGTGAACTTAGTAGCTACACTACTCGCATCAGTTGTAGTTAAATTTAACAATCTTGGTTGATCTTTAAATTCACTTAAAAATCTTAATTGCAAATTAAAATCACCTGCTTCTGTTCTTGAACCAAAAGTACCCATCGTGAAATTATGTTCAATAGCACCAGTCTTAAATTCTTTTGACAAGGTCATTAAAGCAGACATTTCGTTAAGTGGTCTGTTTCTATCTGTGATATTATTTTGCATAACCAATGCAGCTGGATTGACAACAGTATTGTCATCTGCATAAGTATACGCACCAGTTACCGCTCCAGTAATTGTTTTTAAGAAATTAGCTTGTGTCAATGGATTTCTTCCACTTCCGTCAGTGCCAAAGAAATTAAACTGATGTTGGTACTTAGCTGAACGCACTTTAGCATTTAATCTCCAACCATTCTCGAAATCTTTTTGGAAATCAGCCATCACATATCCACCTTTAGTCCATGCTCCGTTTGCAGCTTGACTTTGATATAAACCATTTGGTGTTCTCGCAGTCAATAAGGTAGCTGATGCTGTTTGTAAACTATAGATTGTTTGTCCATCCCAGCCTGTAGGTCTTGCTCTTTGTCCAGTAAGTGGGTAAGGCAATAAGAATTGTGCTTTATCATCAATTAATTGAAAATGTAAAGTGAAGAAACCGTTATTCAATACTTTTCTGATATTACCACGAACTTGATATCCATTAGATGTTAATCCTGTTTTGATTGGACCTTCATCATAACGATACGTTCCACTGACATTATAAAACAAAGAATTTTCTGTAATTGCACCACTAGTATTAAAATCAAATCTTGTTTTTCCTGGAGTTGCAACTTCAGTTTCTAAGATAGTTTTTGATTGATTAGAACCATATTTGCTTGCATAGTTAATAATACCAGCAACTGATCCTGCACCATATAGGGTAGAAGAACCCCCTCTTACAAATTCAACATTATTGAATCCTAAGTCATTTCTAAAATACACATCCGGTGCAGATGAGTTTAAACCCATTGTACCAACAACAGGCATACCATCAATTTGCAATGGCGTGAATTGATATTGGCCACCAGAAGGAAGACCACGTACAAAAATGTTAGCAGCCACATCTCCACCGCCACCTTCTGCAGTAATACCTGGAACAACTCTTAAGATATCCGCATTACTGTTAAATCTTAATCCAGCTAATTTCGAAGCGCTGAATGTCGTCACAGAAATAGGCATTTCCATTTGACTTCTTCTGCTGTTATTGGCAGTAACGATGATTGAACTTAAAGAGCTCCCTGTTTCTTTCAGAACAACAACAAGGTCCTTAGAATTTTCATTCACAGGCAAAGTGACATTGTCATAACCAACAAATGAAAAGACTAAAGATGTTTTACCATCCGCGTTGAGTGATAATGTAAATTTACCGTCATCACCAGAAACAATACCTGTTTTACTGTCTTTTACCTTTACAGACGCTCCAGCAATTACCGCACCCTTTGCATCTACTACTTTACCAGTAATAGTTAATTTTTGGGCGAATAATAATTGAGTTGTAAATAAAGCGAACAAAAGCAGCAAAAAGCTTTTATTCCCAGAAATAATTTTTTTCATAAGCAAACGTTTGAATTTTTTACAATTTTGTAAACCAAAGTTGTAGGATTAGATGATATAAAAATCATGTATTGAAGGTTTAAGTAGATTTCTGCCACCGTAATCGTTTACGTAAACGATTACGGTGGAAAATAATTTTTATTATACCAAAAACTATGGTATTTTAAATTTCGAATCAGTGAATATGTTAAAAAAAAGAACGACGTTAAAGGATATTGCAGAGAAATTAGGCATTTCTGTTGCAACTGTGTCCAGAGCTTTAAAAGATCATCCGGAGATAAGCCAAAGAATCAAAGACCATGTTGCATTGTTAGTGGAAAGCATGCATTATCGACCAAATTCCTTTGCTGTGCATTTGAAAAATCAGCATTCGAACATGATTGGTGTGATTATACCTAAAATAGTGCATTTTCATTCTTCTACTATTCTAAGTGGAATCATTGCAAAAGCGCAGGAATTGAATTACCAGGTACTAATATGTGAATCTGGGAAAGATGCAGAGTCAGAAAGAATCAACACAACTGCACTCATTAATACAGGTATAGACGGACTACTTGTCTCTCTGTCAAATAATAACTTTAGTGAAGATTTTTTTGGGGAATTACATGCAGAAGGTTTCCCAATGGTTTTTTTTGATAAAGTACCTACTACAATTTCAAGTCATAAGGTTTTAACAAATGACTATACTGGTGCATTTTTAGCTACCGAACATTTGATTAAAAATAATTATCAAAAAATCGCCCATTTCAAAGGTCAAAAAGGCGCTAGGAACACTCAGCCCAGATTCAATGGTTATCTTGCTGCACTCGAAAAATACAAGCTTCACTATGAACCAAAGTTTGTCATTGAATGTGAAAAATGTACCGAAGAAGAAGGCTTCAATGTAACGATGGCCACAATGCAACAAGACGAAAGGCCAGATGCTCTATTTTGCGTGAATGATGAAATGGCCATTGGGGCCTTGTCTGCTTTAAGAAAACTAAATATAGAAGTACCAAGTCAAGTAGGCGTTGTAGGATTTAGTGATTTAACTGCAGGAAAATACATCACACCATCCCTGACTACTATTGCACAATCTGGTATAGAAATTGGACACAAGGCAGCCGAACTACTTATTAAAGAAATTCACAACAAATTAAAAAACGACAATGTGTTTCAACAGCATATCATTGAGCCAATTTTAATCATTAGAGATTCCTCAAGTAGATAAATTGAACAAGTTTAATGTCTCCTCAGCCACCAATAAACGGGTATACCAGAAGCGATTAATGCAAGCCCCATCAAAGCCTCATAAGGTTGATTGATTAAAGTCATCACACAAATGGTGATACAGAAAAATAAAAAAAGAATGGGTACGACTGGATAGCCAATGACCTTATACCCTCTTTCAACCATTGGCGCTTTGATTCTTAAGTAAATCAGCCCCACGGCTGTTGCAGCATAAAAGAGGAAGGCTGCAAAAACGAGCATATCGGTTAACTGATCAAAACTTCCAGAAAAAACTAAAAGGATTGCCCAAAACGCCTGAATAAATAAGGCATTATCAGGGGTGTTGTATTTGGGATGCACGGATACAGCTTGTTTGAAAAAAGTTTTATCCCTTGACATGGCATACAACATTCTAGCTGACATTAAAATACTACTATTGGTAGAATTCATCGTCGTCACTAAGATTAAACAAGCCACTAAGACCATGCCTATATTGCCACTAATTTGTCCAGCTACTTCTACTGCTGCTATTTTGTTAGGTGAGGCATTTAATTGTATAAAATAATCTATCGGCAGTACGTACAAAAACACAAAATTAATCAATACATACACTGCCATTACCCCTAATGTGCCCAAGCCTAAAGCCAATGGCAAATTGCGTTTTGGGTTTTTTATCTCCTCTCCAATAAATGCAATGTTATTCCATCCGTCATACCCCCAGAAGGCACCTAGACTGGCCAAAAACAACGCTTTCATCAACACCCATCCATTCAATTGGGTCGTTGCGCCCTTTGCTGCAGTAGTCAGATTTGCGATGCTACCATTTTGGGAACTAAATCCTACAATTATAAAAAAAGCAATCGCGATCAACATTGAATACGTTAACACACTACTTAATTTTTCAGCAAATTGAACGCCCCTGTAATTGAGCATCGTTAGGAGCAAAATCAAAGAAGCAGCCAATAGTTTAATGGATAAATTATCAAATAAATGCAATCCCATAAATGTGATATCCAAATCCAATACCGGCAATGGGAATAAGCTATTCAAGGATTGTGCGAAAATATATGCCAAGGCGCTGATTGCCGCTGTTTTGATGACTGTGAAACTAGCCCACCCATAAAGAAATGAAAAAAAACGTCCGTAAATTTTTTGAAAATAATTGTATTCGCCGCCAGAATTTGGATACATACTTACTAACTCTGCTGTACACAAAGCGCCAGCTAGACTTACAATACCCGCAATGAACCAACAAAGCAAAATCAACCAAGGCGTACCCAGTTCTTGGGCCATTGGTGCAATTTTTTTAAAGACTCCAGAACCAATAATGACACTAATGACTAAAAAACTTGCTGCCCTTAATCCCAATTTTGGCTGTAAACTATTTGTAGGTAATTCCTGCACGATATCTTTATTTAAATTTTTGTAAAACCAAAACCTGGCAAAGCATTAATCACTAAGCACCCCTCTTTTACTTCGAATCCGCCTGTTACCAAATCTTCCATCAAATCGAAACTGCCATCCAAGTCAATGTATTTCGTATTTGGACAAGCATAGGCCATATGTAATGCAGCAGTGATGCTAATGATACTCTCATCATTACAACCCCAAAACAAATCAATCTTTGCATGCTGTGCAATACTTGCGATTTCTTTTGCACCAACCAGTCCGCCACATTTCATGAGTTTAATATTGTATATGCCAAAAGGTTGGTCGCCTGACGCAAATTGCAAAGCAGCTTGTGGATCTTTTAATGCCTCATCTGCAGTGATTGATTTCCTTTCTTGAAGCGACAAGTTGAACAAGACTTGTTCCTGTCCAACAGGCAAGGGTTGTTCTATTAGTTCAAGTGGATATGCAGCAGTTGAAGCTAAAAACTGCTTGAGGTTATTTAAATCATACCCCTGATTGGCATCTACCCTAATGGTATATGC
>CALPLN020000091.1 GCA_943324415.2 Sediminibacterium ginsengisoli
AATTGGTCAAAAGTCATGGGGACGAAGTTAACTTAATTAACCCATAATTATCAAGGACATCCATGGCCCCCTGTTTAAACCTAAAATCCCCTTTTTTGGGTTCAAATATGCCCCTAAATAGAGAAAAACGAGTTATATTGCACGAAATTCATTGACTCGATGACAATTCTTCTCAGGCAAGTCAAAATTGCTGATCAGCATTCGCCATACAACGGCCAAGTAAAAGACATTCTTCTTCAAGACGCAGTATTAGTTTCTATTCAAGACCACTATGAAGGAAATGCAGATAAAACGGTTGATATTCCTGGCACGATTGTAAGTACAGGATGGGTTGACCCCTTTACCCATTTTTGTGATCCAGGATATGAACACAGAGAAACTTTAATGACTGGTGCTGCAGCTGCTCAAGTTGGTGGATTCACCACTGTTTTTGTAGTACCCAATACACAGCCCGTGATTGACAATAAAACACAGGTAAATTATATTGTTCAACAGAATCAACATTTACCCATTCATGTTTTACCAATTGGGGCATTGTCAAAGAAAATAGAAGGAAAGGATTTAGCAGAAATGATCGATATGCATCAGTCAGGTGCCGTGGCATCTAGTGATGGTTTGTACCCAGTTCAATCTACCCTACTTTTCTTAAAAGCATTGCAGTATGTTAAAACATTTGATGGTGTAGTGATACAGATGCCCATTGATAAAAGCTTAGGAAGTTTAGGCTTAATGAATGAAGGCATCACTTCTACACAACTTGGTTTACCAGGAATACCAGCAATAGCAGAAGAATTGATGATTGCCAGAGATATTGAATTATTAAAATACACGGATTCTACTTTACATATTACTGGAGTGAGTACGGCAAAAGGAATGGCGTTAATCGAAGCGGGTAAAAAAGCAGGTTTAGCACTCACATGTAGCGTGACACCTTATCATTTGTATTTTAATGAAACAGATTTAAGTACTTATGATACTTTGTTAAAAGTGTATCCTCCTCTAAGAACAAAAGCGGATCAAGCAGCACTACTAGATGCCGTTGAACGCGGTGTCGTAGATTGTATTAGTGCGCATCATCAACCTCAGGATTGGGATGGAAAAACTATTGAATTCGAATATGCTAAAGCAGGAATCGCTTCAATAGAAACCACTTATTCCACCATCAATCATTTGTTGCCAAAACTAAAAGATGAGGCCATTGCGAATTTATTGTCAAATAATGCAAGAAAAATTTTCCATCTTGATTCAAAAATGATCCAAGAAGGTCAAACTATAGAATTGACTTTATTCAAACGTGAAGATGCTATCACCTATTCAAAAAATACATCAAAAAGCAAATCAGCCAATAACCCATTTTGGGATAAAGCACTCAAAGGAAAAGTAATTGGAACATTTGTAAAAGGACAATTGCATTTAAATGCTTAGGCGTAAAATTCAACTTCTAAAAAAAATATAAAAAAAATCATGGAAAAACAAATCACATCACATATTGTAAAAGGCGCCATATTAGGGGCATTTACTATTTTATTCAGCATCATCGTTTATGTATTCAATCTGTATGCAGTAACTTGGTTAAGTTGGATTAGTTATGCAGTGATTGTTGGAGGTATCATTTATGGCAATATTTTGTATGCCAATCAAAACAATAACAATGTAACTTTTGGAAACATATTTGCACATGGTTTTAAAACAACTGCAGTATTGATTGTCATTTCAGTAGTGTATACTTTATTGTCGTTAAAAGTACTTTTCCCTGATATGATTGACAAGATCATCGACATGTCTAGAATAGAAATGGAAAAAAATCCTCAAATGACAGACGAGATTATTGAACAAGCAATTTCAATGACAAAGAAATTCTTTATTCCTTTTGCTATCGGTGGTGTTTTAATTGGCACAGGTATCATGGGTGCAATCGGTTCATTGATTGGTGCCGGCGTAGCAAAAAAGAACCCAGTAGACCCATTTAAACAAGACACAGCTCAATAAATTTTATATGCAGATTTCTGTTGTTATACCATTGTTCAATGAAGCGGAATCTTTGCCAGAATTGATGGCATGGATACATCGTGTCATGGAAGCAAATTCTTTTACTTACGAAGTGATCATGATTGACGATGGAAGTGATGACGGAAGTTGGGATGTGATTTCTACATTACGCAATCAGTTCCCTCAATTAAAGGGAATTAAATTCCAACGTAATTATGGAAAATCAGCCGCATTGAATGAGGGTTTTAAGGCTGCGAAAGGTGATATGGTCATGACAATGGATGCGGATTTACAAGACAGTCCTGATGAAATTCCAGAATTCTACACCATGATTATGGAGCAAGGTTTTCATTTGGTGAGTGGCTGGAAGAAAAAACGTTTTGACAACACATTGACTAAGAATATCCCTTCAAAATTATACAACGCGGTGGCAAGTAAAAGTTCAGGCATTCATTTGCATGATTTTAACTGTGGGATAAAAGCATATCAATTAAAAGTAGTTAAGAGTATAGAGGTTTTTGGCGAGATGCACCGTTACATACCTATTCTAGCTAAATGGGCAGGATTCAAAAAGATTGGCGAGAAAGTGGTTCAACATCAGGCAAGAAAATATGGTCACACTAAATTTGGATGGGAAAGATTTGTCAACGGATTTTTAGATTTATTAACCATTCAGTTTTTATCCAAATTTGGAAAAAAACCAATGCAATTTTTTGGCTTAATAGGTACCCTTTTCTTTTTATTGGGATTTGCCTCAGTTTTCTATATCGTGATAGGTAAGTTCATTGACCCTATTACAAGTGTGACTAATAAACCAGCTTTTTATATTGCATTAACTTCTATGTTAATCGGAACACAACTATTTTTAGCCGGGTTTATAGCAGAGATTATGAATCGAAATGCATCAGATAGAAATACCTATTTGATTGAGGAGAAACAAGGATGGTAGATCAATTGATCATTATAGGGCCAGCTTGGCCATTAAGAGGCAACCTTGCTGCTTTTGATGAAAAGCTAGCCAATGTTTTCATGCAAGCTGGCATCAAAACCAAACTCACTACTTTTTCTTTACAATATCCAGATTTTTTATTTCCAGGAACGACACAATATTCCACTGACCCTGCACCTAAACAGCTTTCAATAGATGTTGCAATCAATTCAATCAATCCATTCAATTGGATTAAGGTTGGTTTAAAAATAAAGAAAGAAAGACCAGATTTAATTATTGTACGTTATTGGATTCCCTTTATGGCACCATGCTTAGGTACCATTTTAAGTATCGTAAAATGGAATAAACATACCAAAGTAATTGCGATCGTTGACAATATGATTCCTCATGAAAAAAGAATGGGTGACAAATTATTGACCCGATATTTTGTTCGTGCAGTCGATGGCTTTTTAACAATGAGTCAAAAAGTGCAATTGGATGTAAGACAATTTACTAATAAACCATCTTGCATATCACCCCATCCAATATATGATCATTTTGGTGAAGCAATTCCAACTGCTGAAGCAAGGAAATTATTGCATTTAGACATCAACGATAAAGTGATTCTATTTTTTGGTTTTGTAAGAGCCTATAAAGGCTTGGATTTATTGATCGAAGCGATGGCTAATCCTGCGATAAAAGAAGCAGGAATTAAATTAGTGATTGCAGGAGAGTTTTATGAATCCCCTACACCCTATTTAAATCAAATAGCAGAACTTGGTTTAACTGATAGAATTGCTGTTTACAATCAATACATTGGAGAAAATGAAGTAAAATTATACGTTTCAGCTGCTGATTTTATCATTCAACCCTATCGAAACGCGACGCAGAGTGGTGTAACTCCAATGGCGTATCATTTTTTAAAGCCTATGTTGGTGACCAATGTAGGAGGCTTAGCGGATACAGTTCCTCACGATAAAGTTGGCTTAGTAGTTCAACCTAACCCTAGTTCTATAGCAGAAGGGATTGTACAATTATATGATCGTGGAACTGCTCATTTCTTACCCCATTTAATTACAGAAAAGAAAAAGTATAGTTGGGAACAAATGAGACAATCTTTTTTAACTTTGTACCAACAATTATAAATTTCCCTGAATCTATTAATTCAATTATACGATGTCCATACAACAAATACATGCTATTATAGAGGGTTCAATTCAAGTAAAGCAGGCTTTATTAAAAGATGAACAATTGGTTTTAGAGATTGAAAAAATTGTCCATGCCATTACCCATGCATTTAAACAAGGCAACGCTGTTTATTTTGCAGGCAATGGCGGAAGTGCGGCAGACGCGCAACATTTGGCTGCAGAATTTTCAGGCAGATTCTACAAAGACAGAAAAGCACTTCCATCAGATGCGTTGCATTGTAATAGTTCTTATTTAACAGCAGTGGCGAATGATTATAGTTATGATGTCATTTATGCAAGATTATTAGAAGGAATAGCTAAACCTGGTGATGTATTGGTTGGAATTAGTACTTCAGGCAATTCTGGTAATATTGTTAAAGCATTTGAAATGGCTAAATCAATTGGGGTGGTCACTGTTGGATTCACAGGTGCTGCTGGAGGTAAGATGAAAGAACTAAGTGATTTCTTGATCAATATACCATCTACTACAACTCCAAGGATTCAGGAGTCACATATATTGGTTGGGCACATTATTTGCGAATTGGTGGAAGAAAATATTTTCGGCAAATAGATGCTAGATAATTTACATATTACAAAAGATTGGACTTTATTTTTAGATCGTGATGGGGTGATCAATCAGGAAAAAAAAGAAGATTATATCCGCAATTGGACTGAATTCATATTTTACAAAGAAAGCTTAGCAGCACTCCCCTTATTGGCTCAAAAATTCAATAAAATCATTATCACAACCAATCAAAAAGGGATAGGTAAAGGTTTAATGACAGTAGAAGATTTAGCGATGATTCATCAAAATATGACGAATGAGATTGTTGAATTAGGCGGTCGAATAGATGCTATTTTTTATTGTCCCGATCTTGACAATGCATCGATCAACAGAAAGCCTCAACCTGGAATGGCCTATCAAGCTAAAACAGCTTTTCCTGAGATCGATTTAAAACGATCTATTATGGTTGGGAATAGAATGTCAGATATGGAATTTGGACGCAATGCAGGTATGCACACTGTATACTTAGCAACCACACATCCAGAAGCGCCCTTCCCTGATACTAAAATAGACTATCGTTATGATAATCTATTTCAGTTTGCTCAGACATTATAATGTGATGTACCGCGCCTATTGCGCTAAACATTAATCTAATTTCAATACGGCTAAGAACGCTTCTTGAGGTATTTCTACATTCCCAATTTGACGCATTCTCTTTTTTCCCTCTTTTTGCTTTTCTAATAATTTACGTTTACGACTAATATCACCACCATAACATTTAGCAGTAACATCCTTACGCATCGCAGAGATATTTTCTCTTGCAACCACCTTAGCGCCAATGGCAGCTTGAATCGCAATTTGGAACTGTTGCTTGGTTAATAATTCTTTTAATTTTTCACAAAGTTTACGACCAAATTCAGCTGATTTTCCTCTATGAATCAATGCACTTAAGGCATCCACTTTTTCATTGTTCAAAAGGATATCCATTTTGACAATATCTGCGTCTCTAAATCCGATCTGCGTATAATCAAAAGAAGCATACCCTCTAGTTTGACTCTTTAATTTATCATAGAAATCAAATACAATCTCTGTTAAAGGCATTTCAAAAATTAACTCAACCCTAGTGGGTGTTAAATAACTTTGATTGATCAACATACCTCTTTTGCCTAAACATAAAGTGATGATGTTTCCAATATAATCTGGTGTAGTGATGATTTGAGCTCTAATAAATGGTTCCTCGATGCGCTTGATCTTTACAGGATCTGGCATCTCTGTTGGATTATTTACAATGATCTTTTCATCTCTAGTGGTATAAGCAATAAAACTTACGTTAGGAACAGTGGTGATGACTGTCTGATTGAATTCACGCTCTAATCTTTCTTGCACAATTTCCATATGCAGTAATCCAAGGAATCCACAACGGAATCCAAATCCCAATGCTTGTGATGTTTCTAGTTCAAATGTCAATGAGGCATCATTCAATTGTAATTTATCCATGCAATCTCTTAACTCCTCAAACTCATCTGTATTTACTGGATAGATTCCAGAGAATACCATTGGTTTTACTTCTTCAAAACCATGAATCATTTGGCCTGGATTGTTAGCCAATGTAATTGTATCTCCAACTTTAACTTCCTTAGCTATTTTGATACCAGTAATAATGTATCCTACATCACCTGCTCTCACTTCTGCTTTTGGCGTCATGGCTAATTTCAATACGCCAACTTCATCTGCAATATATTCTCTACCAGAAGCAACAAATTTAATTTTATCATTTTTCTTTAAGACACCATTCATGATTCTATAATAAACGATGATGCCTCTAAAGCTATTGAACACACTATCGAAAATCAAAGCTTGCAATGGAGCTTCTGTGTCTCCTTTTGGCGCTGGTATTCTTTCTATAATTCCTTGCAAAATTTCTTCGATACCAATACCCGAACGTCCACTTGCTAATAAAATATCTTCTTGTTTGCATCCTATTAAATCAATAATTTGATCGGTTACTTCTGGAATTTTAGCTCCATCCATATCAATCTTATTAATCACCGGAATGATCTCTAAATTGTTATCTAAAGCAAGATATAAATTACTAATTGTTTGTGCTTGTATACCCTGAGACGCATCAACCAATAACAACGCACCCTCACAGGCTGCTAATGCACGACTTACTTCATAACTAAAGTCAACGTGTCCCGGAGTATCAATTAAATTCAAAGTATAGGTCTCCCCTTTGTGAATGTAATTGATCTGGATTGCATGACTCTTAATGGTAATACCTTTCTCTCGCTCTAGATCCATATCATCTAAAACCTGATTCATCATTTCACGTTCAGTAATCGTCTTAGTATGTTCTAATAAACGATCTGCCAAGGTGCTTTTACCGTGATCGATATGGGCGATGATACAAAAATTTCTTATATGCTTCATGTAATAATTAGGGTTCTTTTATAATCTATTTAAGTGCGTTAATAATCGCTGCAAATTCAGTTGCAATTAATGAGGCACCACCAACCAATCCACCATCTACATCTGGTTGTGAAAAAATTTCTTTTGCGTTTGCGGCCTTAACACTTCCTCCATATAAAATAGAAATTTGGTCTGCTATAGATTGACCATATTTTGTTGCAAATACAGATCTTATGTAGGCGTGAATTTCTTGTGCTTGTTCACTTGAAGCAGTTTTACCTGTTCCGATGGCCCAGATTGGTTCATAAGCAATCACCACTTTCACAATTTGATCTGCTGATAAATGAAATAAAGCGTTTTTCAATTGCGTTTCTACAAAACTATTCTGTGTTTCAGCTTCTCTGATTGACAATGGTTCACCGCAACAAAAAATCGGGGTACTTCCAATGGTTAAAACTGCATCCGTTTTTTCTGCTAATAAAGCATCTGATTCTGCGAAAT
>CALPLN020000092.1 GCA_943324415.2 Sediminibacterium ginsengisoli
CATGATCGCTTGTTAATTGATTTTGTACATCAGGCACCAAAGTCACTTGTGCTGGTTTAGTTGCCAAAACAAGATCGACAAATTTTTGTTCTTTGGGATTGCCTTCTATGTTGAACTCTGTGTGTATATTTTGCTTTAAATCATAAACGTCTTGGTAACGAATATGTCTTTCATCGGGTCTTGGATGAACAGTGATGCCTTGGGCACCGAAACGTTCACAGTCTAAGGCTACTTTTAATAGATCAGGGTTGTTGCCGCCACGACTATTTCTTAGGGTAGCTATCTTATTTATGTTTACACTTAAATGAGTCATGAGCAAATTTAAGTTAATTTTGCATCTCAATTATCACCTCATGGCTTATTCTAATTTAGAAGCTTGTTTATTGGACTTAGAGCGTAATGGACAATTACTCCGTATCAAGGAAGAGGTAGATCCTCATCTTGAAATGGCAGCGATCCATTTGCGCATTCATGAACAAAAAGGACCAGCTATTTTATTTGAAAAAGTAAAAGGTTCAAAGTTTAGAGCAGCGTCCAATATTTTTGGCACTTTAGAAAGAAGTGAATTTATTTTTAGGGATACTTTGCCACAGGTGAAAAAATTGATTGAAATAAAAATTGATCCTGTCGCTGCTTTAAAAAATCCATTGGCTGCATTAAGTGCATTGCCTGCGGCGATCAATGCGTTGCCTAAAAAAAATCCAATCAGTCAGCCAGTCACTTATGAAGAAATCAATATCAGTGATTTGCCATTGATCAAACATTGGTCTATGGATGGAGGTGCCTATGTGACTTTGCCACAAGTGTATACCGAAGATGCAGATAAGCCAGGCATTGCAAATAGTAATTTAGGAATGTATCGTATTCAGTTGAGTGGTAACGATTATGTGATGGATAAAGAAATTGGATTGCATTATCAATTGCATAGAGGAATAGGGGTGCATCAAACAAAGGCCAATAAAAAAGGGATGCCTTTGAAAGTAAGTTGTTTTGTAGGTGGTCCGCCTGCGCATAGTGTGGCTGCAGTGATGCCACTGCCAGAAGGATTAAGTGAAATGAATTTTGCGGGCGTATTGGCTGGCAAAAGATTCGGCTATACTTATAAAGATGGTTTTTGTTTAAGTACGGATGCGGACTTTGTCATTACTGGAGAAGTGTATCCAGGAGAGAATAAACCAGAAGGTCCTTTTGGAGATCATTTGGGTTATTATAGTTTGGAACATACTTTCCCTTTAATGCGCGTACATAAAGTGTATGCGCGTAAAAATGCCATCTGGGCATTTACCGTGGTAGGTCGTCCACCACAGGAAGATACGAGCTTTGGACAATTGATTCATGCCATGACGGGAGCTGCAGTATCGAATGAAATTCCAGGATTAAAAGAAGTGCATGCAGTGGATGCAGCAGGAGTACATCCATTGTTATTGGCGATAGGTAGTGAAAGATACACGCCTTATTTAACCAATAAAAAGCCTGCTGAAATTTTAACCATTGCCAACCATATTTTAGGTACAGGTCAGTTAAGTTTGGCGAAATTTGTTTTCATAACTGCGGATGATTCCAATCAATTGTCGACACATCATGTGCAGGAATATTTTGAATATATTTTATCTAGATTAGATGTATCTAGTGATATTCATTTTTACACCAAAACCACCATGGATACGTTGGATTATTCTGGAGATGGGTTAAACACGGGTTCTAAAGTAGTGATTGCTGCCTATGGCGATGTAAAAAGAAACTTAGCAACATCTGTGCCAACGAGTCTATTGAATTTAAACATGGATGCTAGCTTAGTGATGCCTGGGGTGGTTGCAGTGAATGCGGCAACTTATACAACTGCTGCATTACAGCATGCATTGACAGGACAAGGTGAAGCATTGTTAGCTCAAGAGGGCGTTGTTTTCATTATAAGAACAGAAGATCCAAAATGGATGGCTAGTGATTTAAATAATTTTTTATGGGCTGCGTTTACAAGAACCAATCCATCTCATGACATTGAAGCGATAGATGCCTATACTGAACACAAGCATTGGGGTGCTAAAGGTCCATTGGTTTTTGATGCAACCATCAAGCCGCATCATGCGCCACCTGTGTTAAAAGATGCAGCGGTTGAAAAGAGGGTAGATACTATTTTAGAAAAGTACGGATACTAATTACTGTGCAGGCACTTCGATCCAAGTATGGTCAGCCAATAATTTTACGGTAGCAATAAATTGCGCGAAAGGTCCTGCGCCACCGCCCCATTCATGAGGTGCCACCATGGACAACACATGAGATCCATCTTGCTTTTCATAGACATGATAAATCTGACCTATCTGTGGTTTGAAAGTTATTTTTGCTTCATAAATCATCATGCTCAATTCTTTTCTTTTACGAATTTCCTGAGCTTGTCTAGCAAGTAATTCAATTTGCTCCTTAATTTGATTGAGTTGCATATTGGTTTGATCCTCCATAGCAGAGAGTGCCTTATGCTTGATAACGCCTTCTTTAGTAGGACGGATTGCAACACTGCCTGCAGAAGAGGCGTAAGGCAATACACTTAGTTGCTTATGGTAGATCTCAATATTTTTGAAAGGGCTTCGATCTTCTTTGAAACCTTCATGCGTTACTTTTAAAAATCCGTTAGCAAGAATTTCATGCACTACTTTTAAGTTCAATGCATCTTCTTTAAAAAACTGAACGGTTAAGCAAGAGGCATTGTTGATTTCAGCACTAATGGTATCTGCTAATGCGGTATTGTCAAATGACATGGGTTGGCCATTCGGATTGACATGGTATTGTGCATAGAATGCATCATTTTCCAAGTTGACCCAATTGTGGCTAAAACTCAAAAGATGACCATTGGGAATAGTCTCTATTTTGTAATTACCCGATTTAGGTACCGTTTGGTATTCGAAATCACATTTCTCAGGAAATAACTGCCAGCTGGCTAAAAAATTATAAGCTTGAACCATATGTATAATAACAATCTTTGTCTTGAATGGTTGAGTCAAGAGGGCTCAAATATTAATTTATTTCAACATAATTAGGCTTCTCGATGATATTTGAATTGTACTTATACCTTAGATTGGTGATAAGACTAAAATTCCATGGACTTAACTGCTTATTTGTCCTTGGAAAATAGAATCCTTTTAATTCAATGGTGCCAAAAATCAAGTTCTCGTTTCTAACCCTCATGCCTGAGCCAATGGAACTATAGATATCCCCTTTTAAAATTGGGTCGCCCATGGTTCTGATATAAGTTAGATTACCAAAGACAAATGGCGCGGATTTAAAACCCCAAATGGCGCGATTATTGTAAAAGACAGTCTCCCAGTTGCCAGAGATACGAGTGCCTCCTTTGATTTGTTCTCTGTTTAATTGAGGGATCCCGTAAATACTATTGATTCTTAACGCTTCATTGTATTTGTTTTTCAATGTTTGCGTAAAACTCAGGTTTAAAATCTGTCTATACCCAAAACCATTGTTAAGGTATTTTAGTTTACTAAACTGTTCTAAGCTTGCAAGGAATCTAAAGTCTTGTAATGACTTGTCCATATAACTGCTAGCTATATTGGCAATGATATGGGTGTAATTTTCTTTTTTAGAGAGTTTGTATTGTTCAAATTTGAATCCTAGATAAGGGGCTTTGTCGTTTTCAATTTGATATCGGCCCGTTGTCCAAGTCAATGATCGACCAATAGGTAAATCTTCATATCTCCCCAATCCATATAAATAACGGGTTCTATATACTGATTGTCTTACGATGGTATAAGAAATAAAATCTGCTTTTAAATTTTGATAATTTCTATCTAATTGTAATTGATATTGAATTGGCCTTTCCTTAAAGTCGTTTTCTAAATGCCTATATTGAATAAACTGTCTATCCTCATTTGCCTTGATGATTCTTTTCTTTTTTGTAAGTTGATATCCAACCCAAATATCCTTGTGTGTCAAATTATAGTTTAATTGCTCCTGAAAGATAGTATCCCATTTGCCGGGGAATACATTTTCATTTACAGTTTCTAAGTATTCAATCCCTCCAAGCCATTTGCTGTTGGGGTGGAGGATGGGTCTTTGTACACTGATATAGTTTCTTCTGGCGGACAATACATTGTTGGCTAGATTATGACCAAATTGATTCACTCCTGCATTGACGGAGATAAAACTGCCGAAAATATTACTCAATCCAAAATCATAACCCCATCCAGATTTAGGTGATCTTTCGTTTTCAAAATTCTGAATCAGTTGAACACTGTTGCCTGTTCCTACTAAATTGATATTATTGATTGTTGCAGCGTAGGCATTTTTATTGTGAATGAGTAGTTCTCCTCCGTATGAAAATAAATCCTTAGTGATGACTAACAAATCAACTTGGTTGGTATCATAAGGCGTGACAAGCGCTGTTATTTTAGCATCTTGGATATAATTTAAATCTCTTAACCATTTTTCATTATAAGCAATGATGGAGGGGTCAAATAAATCCCATTCACTAAAAAATAAGTTCTCTCTAATTGCTCTAGTATTGGAATTGTAATGTAGTTTATTGCCAATTTTAGAAAATATATCTTTTAAGTTTGATTCCTTTGAATCAATACTTGTCGAAAAATTATGTTGCTCAATGGTGATGCTATTGATTCTTTTCCCGGTATAAGACTTAAGCGAAGCTATATTGTTAAATAGATAAATTCTTGTACTATCTGTCATTGAAAGCGACTTGCCCGTTATGGCTTTTTTAGCCTTGTCAATAAGACTAGTTTGCGCATAACTGTCCTTTATGGGTACCAGTTGTAGCAGTACACAAAAAATCAATGAATATAAACAAAGCCTTTTACACATGATGCATTATAAGACTTTAACAGCTCTTTGTTTCAATGCGGCAATTGGGATATTCAATAGTTTGCCAAGTGGCTTCCCGTTTTGATAGCTCATAATTCTAAGTATTGTGACATCCTCTGGGATTAAGATAGGTCCATTAAAATGATGGCTGTAAGAGTCAGGCATCGACTCGTCAATGGTATAATAAAAATCCAATCCGTTGACTTCTCCTTCCATATGAGCGTAAAGTTCGCCTTTTGTATTTAAGGTGGTAGTGACAATTGGGTCGTAGATACTTTTTGCATATTTGATTTGAAGGGTATCTAAAATTGCAAAGTGACTTTCCACTTTTTTTGAAAATCGCTCCCAATCCTTATTTTTCTTAGGAGACCAAGCGACTTCTGCTATGGCCATTAATCTTGGCCAAGCCATGTATTCAAGACTTCTGATATTTTGCAATTGCTCGCTCCATAGATTGCCTTGGTTGCCTAAAATATATTTTTCCTCAACACCATCTGGCACTGGTTCGAAGCTATACGTTTTTTTCATTCTTAATCCGGCATACACTGCACCTTCTGCCGTGGCTTCGCCTTGGTAATAATCCAAATAATTATGTGTGCTTGGGCTCATCACTACTGGGTGTTTTTGTTTTGCAGCTTCTGCACCACCTTTCACACCTCTCCAACTCATGACTGCAGCTTCTGGCGCCAATCCGCCTTCAAGAATTTCATCCCATCCCATTAATTTTTTACCTTTTGATTGCATGATCTTTTCTACTCGACGAACAAAATAACTTTGTACTTCATCCTGTGTCTTCAAATTTTCTCTTTGCATCAATGCTTTAATGTCATCGCTTTTAGCCCAATTGTTCTTGGCTGTTTCATCACCTCCCATATGCATGTATTCAAAAGGGAAGAGGGTAGCCAATTCTCCAAAAATAATATCCAAGTAGTCGTAGACTTCTTTTTTAGAAGGATCCAAGTTGTTGTCAATTCTTGCTGTAATATGTCCATTCAATCCTGACCAGTCAATAAAGTCATCTCCTGCATTAACTTGGTAAGGATAATTTGGTGTCGTACTTAAGAATGGATAAGCCGCTAAGAAAGCCATACTATGACCTGGCACATCAATTTCTGGCATGATTTCGATATTCTTGGTTTTGGCATAGGTTACCAAATCTTTAATCTCTTCTTGAGTATAAAATCCGCCGTAGGTTTTTGGTTCTTCGGAAGCGGGCTTGGTAATATTATGCCATTTGCCAATTCGATTAGGTCTCCATGCGCCTACCTGCGTTAACTTAGGCAAGGCTTTAATTTCAATTCTCCATCCTTGATCATCTGTTAAATGAAAATGCAATCTATTCAATTTATACATCGCCATTTCATCCATCATTTTTTTTACTTCAGCTACGGTAAAAAAATGTCGACTTACATCCATCATGAAACCCCTCCATTCGAATCTTGGTGTATCTGTAATTTGGACAAAGGGAAGTTGCCATGTTATTTTTTGTTGTACTTGATTGCTATAGATAGCTGGCGGAAATATTTGTAAAATACTTTGCCATGCGTATAAAGCACCAGCATAAGTCTGGGCTTTAACTTGAATTCCTTTTTCATTCACCGTTAATTGATAGCCCTCTTTGCCTAAAGTAGGGTCCTGTATTTGTTCAAAACGGATGGTTGCATTTTTTTGATTGGATAGGATCACATTTTTCCCAGTCACTGTTTTAAACCTTGCACTCATTTCGTTTCCTATCGATTCAAATGCGCTAGGTATTTGTATAGATATTTGATTGGGCAAGATGAAATAACCCTTCCCAATTTGCAATGAACTTGGTTCTGGAATGAGCTGAACTTGTTGTGCTTGAATTGAACAGGTAGCCAATGCAGCAATCAAGAAAATACCGAGTTTTTTTATAGACATAGTGCTAGTTTTATCGTTCCTTAAAGGTACTGAAAATAAAAAGCCCGACCACATTTCTGTTGTCGGGCTAGTCTATTCCTTATCCACTTTTTACTTTTGCTGAAGGGGATAAAACTCAGGCTTTAGGCCTTTGTTGATTAGTATCTGTAAGCGTCAGACTTAAATGGACCTGCTTTAGGTATGCCTAAATAAGCTGCTTGCTCGTCTGTTAATTCGTCTAATTGTGCACCTACTTTCGCTAAGTGTAAACGTGCTACCTTCTCATCCAAATGCTTAGGTAATACATACACTTTGTTTTCGTAGTTCTTATGGTTGGTCCACAATTCAATTTGTGCTAATGTTTGGTTAGAGAATGAATTACTCATCACAAATGATGGGTGACCCGTTGCACAACCTAAGTTCACTAAACGACCTTCTGCTAATACAATGACATCTTTCCCTTCGATATTGTACAAATCAACCTGAGGTTTAATGGTGTCTTTAGTATGACCATAATTTTTATTCAACCAAGCCATATCAATTTCAATATCAAAGTGACCGATATTACAAACAATCGCTTTGTCTTTCATTGCTCTGAAATGCTTTTCGTTGATCAAGTCGCGACAACCAGAAGCGGTAACGATAATGTCTGCTTCTTTAACAG
>CALPLN020000093.1 GCA_943324415.2 Sediminibacterium ginsengisoli
CATTATACGACGCCCATTAATTGAACAAGAAGGTAAAATTGTTGCGCTTGGATTCGACGAGACTGAATATTACAAAGCATTGAAATAATACAAGGTTTACTTAAGCCAAGTATTTATAACTGAAATTGCTTAGAATACTACTTGATCGTAGCCTCTAAAAATTTATCTAAATCTGCACCTCTTAAATCTCTTGCAATAATTTTCCCTGAAGGATCAATTAAAAAACTAGCAGGAATACTTTGAATGCCAAACTGAGCAGCCACTGCATTGTTCCAGTACTTCAAATCACTCACATGGTTCCAAGCAAGGCCATCTTTCTTGATCGCCTCTAACCACTTCGCCTTGTCTTGGTCTAATGACACACCTAGCACAGTAAAGTTCTTCGTTTTGAATTTATTGAATGCTTTAACAATATTTGGATTCTCTGCCCTACATGGACCACACCAGCTCGCCCAAAAATCAACTAACACATACTTACCTCTTAAAGAAGACAATGTAAATGGTTTTCCGTTTACATCAGCTTGTGTGAAATCTGGAAGGACTGTTCCTATTTGACCAAAAGCAGATGATGCAATTGTCTTATCAATAAATTCAGCAAATGGTCCTTTTTTTGCAGACGCCTCCAAACCATCATAGATGGTGCTAAGATTCTCTTTAACTTCTGGGAAGATATTCGAAAACTGCAGTAACATTAAAGTCGTAACCGGAGATGCTGCATTTGCTTTGCTTAGTTTTTTGAACGTAGCAATGACCTCCTTTGATTGTATCGCTGCTACTTTATTTAATGAATCTTTTTTTGCAGTGTTTTTTTCTTGACTAGCTGCTTGCATATTCGTTACATAAGGCATCATCTTTGGATTCAACTCATTCATATATACTTTGTATACCTCATGACTTACAGATCCAGTCACATTCATCGCAGCCAAATTTTGTGCATCTCCTTCAATCAACACATTTTCGTTCCCAACAAACACAGGTAGCTTCTGATTGACACCGTCAATACTCAATACCAATAAACTTGGATAAGCCAATTGAGCCTGTAAAGTAAAATTACCTGCTACAGATTTGCTAGCGCTCAATTCTTTATTAGATACTCCGTCTATTAAGACAACATTGGCAGAATCTTTCAAATTGGCCATCTTGCCTTGAATATTCAATGATTGTGCGTATAACACTGGACTAGTCAAAAGCAACGCGAATGCAATTATATTTTTTTTCATATTGGTTTAATTAAGGTCAAATATAGAAATTAAAACTGGTTACGTACTAGGCCTTATGCCTCTTTTCCAATATTTTAACAACATCAGCTAATTTAAATCCTTTGGCCTGTAGCAACATTAAATAATGAAATAGTAGATCTGCGGATTCATCTAAAAACAATCCGTCGTTTTGATCTTTAGCCTCAATCACCACTTCTACCGCTTCCTCACCTACTTTTTGTGCAATTTTATTGATCCCTTTGGCAAATAAACCTGCCACATAGGAGGTCTCAGGTCCGGCCGTTCTTCTTTGTTCAATCACCTGCTCAAGTGTAGTTATAAAATCAATAGATTCAGATTGATTCTCCGCACCCCAGCAAGTATCAGCACCAGTATGACAAACCGGTCCAGCTGGGTTGGCCTGGATCAACAAAGTGTCCTGGTCGCAATCCAATGCCATACTAAGCAAGTGTAAGCTATTACCGCTTTCTTCACCTTTTGTCCATAGTCTGTTTTTTGAACGACTGAAAAAAGTGACTTTTTGTAGGGATAAGGTTGCATCCACTGCTGCTTGATTCATAAAGCCCAACATCAATACATTTTTAGTAGCAGCGTCTTGAACAATGGCAGGCACCAATCCGTCTGCATATTTTGTAAAATCGATCTTCATAATTAAAATTAAGTTTATAATCTGATAGGTATTCCTTTGTTAAATAAATATTGTTTCAAATCGGGAATAGCAACTTCTTTATAGTGAAAAATACTTGCTGCCAATGCCGCGTCCGCTTTACCTTTTGTAAATACATCTAAAAAATGTGCTTCTGTACCACCACCTCCTGATGCGATTATTGGAACTGGTAAATTTTCAGCCAATTCCGCCGTAATGTCTAATGCAAATCCTTGCTTTGTCCCATCATGGTTCATCGAAGTTAACAGGATCTCTCCTACGCCTAAATCTACCGCTTCTTTAGCCCAATCCGTCACCAACTTATCTGTCTTCGTCCTCCCACCATTTAAGTAAACGTACCAATGATTGTCGGCTTCACATTTTGCGTCAATGGCTAAAACAACACATTGACTTCCGAAGTTCTTTGCAAAACGACTAATGGTAGAGGGATCCATAAAGGCCGCGGTGTTAATGGAGATTTTATCAGCTCCATTTTGTAATAATATGCGCACATCCTCTTCGGTTTTAATACCCCCGCCAACCGTAAATGGGATATTGATTCGGTGTGCAATTTTATTCACCAATTCGCTTAAGGTCTTTCGCTTTTCCACAGTGGCAGTGATATCCAAAAAAACCAATTCATCTGCTCCTTGACTTGCATACAATGCACCCAACTCGATAGGATCACCAGCATCTCTAATTTGCTCAAAGTTCACCCCTTTTACAGTGCGGCCGTCTTTGATGTCCAAGCAAGGTATGATTCGTTTTGTTAACATAATTTCATGAATAGATTAGTATCCTATAATCGGATTTATACTATTTGGTTTTAAAAATTGGAGAGCTCAGCTAAGCTAATTTTATTTTCATAAATTGCTTTTCCTACAATAGCAGCCGAACAACCGATATGTCTTAAGTCCTCAAGATCCTTTAATTGACTTACACCCCCACTAGCAATCAGCTGTAAAGTAGGAAACTGTTGGATGATCTTTTGATAAAGTTCAATAGATGGCCCCTCTAGTTTTCCGTCTTTTTGAATATCGGTACAAAATAATTGAGTCACCCCTTTGTTCATATAAGATCCTATAAAATCATAGACATCGATTGTTGTTTTTTCTAGCCATCCTCCGACTGCAATTTTCTCTGCATAGACATCTGCACCTAACATGAAAATGGCGGGGCCAAACCTTTCAATCCATTCTTCAAAAACTTCCCGTTGCTTTACTGCTAAACTTCCGATAGTTGCATAAGTTGCTCCGGTGTCCATCACTGTTTTTAAAGTCGCTTCTGTTTTGATACCTCCTCCGAAATCAATTTTTAAACTTGTTTTATTGGCTATTTTTTCTAGTACTTTCCAATTCACTACTGCACCAGCCTTGGCGCCATCTAAATCCACTAGATGCAAGCGCATTAACCCTACGCCCTCAAATTGCTTTGCGACTTCCAAAGGATCTTCGTTGTATATTTTCTTTTGGGCATAATCTCCTTCTGTCAATCGAACACATTTCCCTTCTATTAAATCTATTGCTGGAATAATTTGCATAAATGTTATGATTTAATTTCTAAGAAATTTTGAATAATTTGTTCCCCTACTTTGGCAGATTTTTCTGGATGAAATTGTACCCCATAAAAATTATTTTTATTCAATGCACTGCTATATTCCTGAATATAATTTGTTGTCGAAATGGTATTCTCACCTATACCTGCATAATACCCATGTACAAAATAGGTAAAGCTATTTTCTGGGATTCCTTTAAATAAATCTGTTTTTAAATTCGAAATGGTATTCCATCCAATCTGTGGGATCTTAGTAGAAGCCTCTTTTGCCTTGAAAGACAATACCTGCTCTTCAAAAATTCCTAAACAAGGGGTGTCGTTTTCTGCCGAGTGCTGACACATCAATTGCATCCCTAAACAAATTCCTAAAACAGGTTGTTTCAGTGTGACAATCAATTGGTCTAAATTTCTAGCTTTCAAATAGGACATCGCTGTACTCGCTTCACCCACACCAGGGAAGATGACTTTATCAGCAGCTTGAATCATTGCAGCATCGTCAGTAACTACTGCAGTGACACCTATCCTTTCTAAGGCGTAAAGTACAGACTGAATATTGCCTGCATTGTATTGTATGATGGTTACATTCATTTTCTTGGATTCACAATTAATGACTTAATACCGCTTCTAGAAAAGTGGCCGTTGTTGAAGCTACATCCTTCCCCTTAGATAAAGCTTGAATGTAAGCAGATCCAATGATTGCCCCATTTGCATACACATTGACAGCGTCAAAACTTGCTTTATCCTTAATGCCAAATCCTACTAAAAACGGATTCTTTAATTCCATTGATTTCAATCTTTCAAGGTATAGGGCTACTTTAGAAAAGTCTTTATCCGTTCCAGTAGTCGCAGATGAACTAACAGCATAAAGAAATCCTGAACTTAACTGATCTAGCTTTCTTAATCTTGCTTCTGGCGTTTCAGGCGTCACTAAAAATATAAAGTCCAACTCATTTGCTTGGATGATAGTGCCATAGTCTTGCTCAAATTCATATAAAGGCAAATCTGGCAGGATTAACCCGTCTACACCAACTGATTTTGCTTTTTTACAAAAAGCTTCAAACCCATATTGTAAAATAGGATTCATATAGCCCATTAACACCACCGGGATATGAATCGTTTGACGCATCGTAGACAATTGATCAAATAAAGTATCAATGGTCATGCCATTGTCAAGTGCAACAAGACTACTTGTTTGTATCACTTCGCCATCTGCAAGTGGGTCACTATAGGGCATGCCCAATTCAATGATATTTGCGCCATATTTTTGCAAACTGGCCATCACTTCTAATGTGCTGTTCAAATGAGGATACCCTGCTGTACAATATACATTTAATACACGCTCATTTTTTTGTTTAAATAACGCTGATAACCTTGACATATTTTTTATTTTTCTAGCCGCATCGTTCACAAGATTGTTAAGATGCAACCCTATTGATAACTATTTTTTAAAATCCATTGCTTGCATATAGGTAGCCAAATCTTTATCCCCTCTTCCGCTCAAACAAACAATCACCACATCGGTTGGTTTCAAATTCATTTCAGGTAAAATGGCAAAAGCATGTGCTGTTTCTAATGCAGGAATGATGCCTTCAATTTCTGATAAATGAAAGGCCCATTTAAGTGCATCTTCATCTGTGGCACTCATAAATGTTCCTCGCTTGCTTTGGTATAAAAAAGCATGTAAGGGGCCAATTCCAGGATAATCCAATCCAGCAGATATACTATGTGGTTCAACCACCTGTCCGTCTTTTGTTTGCATCACAATACTTTTACTGCCATGTAAAATACCCGTACTTCCTAACTGTGTTGTTGCCGCACTCATTCCAGAGTAAACGCCATGACCAGCAGCTTCTACCGCCACCAACTCCACAGTGGGTTCGTTCAGAAAATGATAGAATGCACCCGCCGCATTACTTCCACCTCCCACACAGGCTACTACATGCGTTGGCAGTTCTGTTCCAATTTTATCTTTTAATTGGGTACGCATTTCTGCACTAATCACACTTTGGAAACGAGCTACCATATCTGGATAAGGATGCGGACCTACTACACTACCAATGATATAATGGGTCGTATCAGGTTCATTGATCCATGCGCGAATCGCTTCATTGGTTGCATCCTTCAATGTTTTACTTCCACTAGTTGCTGGAACCACTGTCGCACCCAACATCTTCATTCTTGCAACGTTAGGGGCCTGACGTTCTATATCCTTTTCTCCCATGTATACCACGCATTCCATTCCCTTTAAAGCACATACCGTAGCTGTTGCTACACCGTGTTGTCCTGCACCCGTTTCTGCAATAATTTTCTTCTTGCCTAGTCGTTGTGCTAAGATAATTTGACCAATCGTATTGTTGATTTTATGTGCACCTGTATGGCACAAATCTTCCCTTTTTAAATAAATCTGAGCGCCAATTTCTTCACTCAATCTTGCAGCATAAAACAAAGGAGTTGGTCGACCAACGTAATCCTTTAACAAGGCTTCTACTTCGGCTTTAAATGCAGGATCTTCCATGATCTGCAAATATTGTGTCTTTAATGTTTCTACATTGCCATATAGCATTTCTGGAATATACGCTCCGCCATATTCACCATAATAACCTTCTGCACTTGGCTGCTGATAATTGGTTGATTCGTTAAATAAATGCATTGATAAAGATTTTAATTTTTTCTAAATTTTTAACCCCTGGCGCCAATTCAAATTGGCTATTGATATCCAAAGCAAGCAAGGTCTTACCTGCTTTCGTTTTTTCCATAACCTGTACCCCTTGCACATCATTGGGACCAATACCACCACTCAGAAAATAAGGCTTTGGTATATTTGACCCTTTGA
Organism: Sediminibacterium ginsengisoli; assembly: GCA_943324415.2. Lineage (GTDB taxonomy): Bacteria > Bacteroidota > Bacteroidia > Chitinophagales > Chitinophagaceae > Sediminibacterium > Sediminibacterium ginsengisoli_C. Next base: position 6,254 of record CALPLN020000093.1, read on the forward strand.
TTAATTCCCAATTAAAATGTTGCCCTGTCCCTCCATATAATGCGCTATCCGTATCGAATAAGAAATAATCCACTACGGCTTCATATGCGCCAAAATCAGGAACCGCAGCACCTACCCTAAATACCTTAATCGTTTCCACCTGTTGACGTACATTTTCACAATAGTCTGTGGTTTCATCCCCATGCAATTGTACCAAATCCAACCCGGCATTTTTTACAATATGCAACAAATTATCCAATGGTTCATTCACAAATACACCCACTTTTTTAACCCCTGCTGGCTTGAAATTAGCTACATCCGCCAAGCTTAATTTTTCTAAGGCATAACGTTTCGACGCTGGGTAAAAAATAAACCCAATATACTGCACCCCCATTGCTTGCAATGCAATTGCTTGTTCCATATTAGTGATGCCACATACTTTAATCTGCATTGGTATCAGTTTTAATTGAGGTAACAAACGATTCAAATGCAAGTGCAGGATTGGATTGCTTCATAAAATACTCTCCCATTAAAAAACCATCGAATCCTTCTTTTTTTAACAACTTAAAAGTGTCGACACTATATATACCACTTTCTGCGATGCTTAGTTTGTCTTTTGGCAATTTATTTTTGAGTTCTAAGCTGTGTTCAATATTGACTTCAAAAGATTTTAAACTTCTATTATTAATGCCTACAAAATCGACTGCATCTGAAATATGCCCTAATTCATTTGCATCGTGAATTTCCAATAAGACTTCTAATCCCAAACTTTTTGCAAATGTTGCCAATGATTCTGTAGCTGCTGGAGTTAAACAAGCTGCTATCAATAAAATCACCGAAGCACCATAAGCTTTTGCTTCTATTAATTGAAACTCGTCAACAATGAATTCTTTTCTTAATACAGGAATGGGATTTTGAACTGCCAAGCTTAAGTCCTCTATACCCCCTCCAAAAAATTCCTTATCAGTTAATACCGAAATGCCAGCCGCTCCAAATTGAGTATAAGCTTTGGATACTTCGGCAACAGAAGCCATATCATTGATCACCCCTTTGGAAGGAGACTGTCTCTTAAACTCAGCGATGATGCCAGTCAATGAAGG
>CALPLN020000094.1 GCA_943324415.2 Sediminibacterium ginsengisoli
AAATATTGCTTTACATCGGCATGTACAAATTGATAGGCGGTAGGGTTTGCTAATTGGTTTAATTTAAAATTTTCTTCACTCCAACTTAAGTAGGTTTTGGATAAGTCAACCGAAGTGACTGTTTTAGCACCTGCTTTTGCTGCATATACCGAGAAGGAACTTGTATAGCAAAATAAGTTTAAGAAATGGGTATCCTTTGCTTCTGCTTGGACCATTTGTCTCGTGACACGATGGTCTAAAAATAAGCCAGTATCTAAGTAGTCTGTAAGGTTTACAAGAAATTTCAATCCATTTTCTTGCACTGTGATTATTTTTGATTCAGTGACTTCTTCTTTTTCGTATTGTCCTTCTCGATGGGACATTCGCTTGCGCAATTTCACATACATCTGGTCAACAGGTACCCCTGTCATTTCAGAGATGATTCTTTTAGTTTCAGTAAACCAAATGGTATGTTCTTCGTCTGTTAAAGCATGACGACGATTGTATTCTGCGATATAAATGTATTCCTCATAAAATTCCACACAAATTGGGAATTCAGGTAAGTCATGGTCATAAAGTCTCCAGCAACTTACATTGAGTCGCTTGGCCTGTTTTAACCGGTGCTTATAATTTTTAAGCAATCGATTTTCAAACATTTGAAATTTTTCTGAAGTCATGAGTTCGCTAAAATTACTACAAAAAAAGAAGCGCTACAAGTGTAACGCTTCAAAATCTGTATGAAATGAGTCTTATTTTAATTTAGCCAATGCTTCTCTAATTCTTGCCCAAGCTTTTTCAATATTTTCCATGCTATTTGCAAAAGAGAAACGAACACAATTTGGTTCACCAAATGCATCACCCATTACAGAAGACACATGCGCCGTATTTAATAAATACATGCTAAAGTCTGCAGCATTGGCAATGGTTTGTGTGCCATCCGTTTTGCCATAATAGCTACTCACGTCAGGGAATACATAAAATGCGCCTTCTGGAGAAAAGCATTTAAATCCTGGCATGGCATTCACCAATTCCAATGTTTTTGTACGACGACGCGTAAATTCTTCTGTCATTGCAAAAGAGGGTTTCAAGTCGCCCACTAAGGCGGCAACTGCTGCTTTTTGTGTGATGGAACAAGTACCAGATGTAAATTGACCTTGTAATTTCTCCATTGCTTTAGCCACAGTCGTATTAGAAGCAGTGTAGCCTAAACGCCATCCAGTCATGGCAAAACCTTTACTCAATCCATTGATCAAAACAACTTGGTCTTTGATCTCACTAAATTGCGCAATACTCTCGTGTTTGCCAACAAAATTGATGTACTCATAAATCTCATCAGATAAGATGGTGATTTGAGGATATTTCTTGAACAAGTTCGCCAATGCTTCTAATTCTGCTTTGCTGTATACCGCGCCAGAAGGATTACAAGGAGAGGAGAACATGAATACTTTAGTCTTTGGTGTAATGGCTGCTTCCACTTCTGCAGGGGTTGCTTTGAAACCAGCTTCCACTGTGGTTCTGATTTCTACCACTTTACCACGTGCAATTTTTACCAATTCTGAATATGTCACCCAATATGGTGTTGGTATAATGACTTCGTCTCCTTCATCTACCAAAGCCAAAAGGGCATTTGCTAAACTTTGCTTAGCACCCGTAGAAGTGATGATTTGGTCAGGGGTATAATCTAAATTGTTATCTCTTTTTAATTTAGTACAGACAGCTTCTCTTAAGTCTAAAAAACCAGCAACAGGGGTGTAGTGACTCCAGTTATCATTGATGGCTTTAATAGCAGCATCTTTAATATGTTGTGGGGTATCAAAATCAGGTTCGCCCAAGCTTAAGTCAATAACATCAATCCCTTGTGCCCTTAATTCACGACCTAATTTGGCCATTTTCAATGTTTCTGGTTCACTAAAGCGATTTAAAAGAGAGGATAATTCCATAGTGTATTATTTGTATTTCAAATTTCGCAAATTATTGCCAAACTGCAGTCTATTTTACAAGGCATTTGACATTAAATTATGCCCCAATTGTTAATATCTATTCTAAACTCACTTACATTTGTTTTTCTATGGAAAAGTTTATCTCTGTATTTGATATGTTCAAAATTGGTGTGGGCCCTTCAAGCTCTCATACACTAGGCCCATGGCGTGCTGCAAAGCAAGTCATTACAAGGGTTAGCGAATGGACTGATATCACCAATATTAAAGCATTGCATGTTTACCTATATGGTTCATTGGCGAAAACGGGTAAAGGGCATGGAACGGATACAGCAGTATTAATGGGTTTGCTTGGAGAGGATCCTGTTACAACAGATACGAGTTTAATCAATCAAAAGGTGCAGACGATTAAGGAGAACAACACCATTCATTTGGATGGGTTACACGCGATACATTTTGACTACAAGGAGCACTTAGTTTTTTTAAAGGATAAAAGTTTACCGTATCATCCGAATGCAATGCAATTTGTAATTGAGTTAAAAGATACTGTTAAGACCTATACGTATTATTCTGTTGGAGGTGGATTTATTGAAACAGAACAATCGGAAGATGGCCAAGATTTGGGTAAGTTGATCGAAGACAAGAAGGAAGAAAATGTGGAAGTGCCGTTTAATTTTTTTAGTACCAATGATTTAATTCATTGGTGTATTAAAACTGGATTACCTATTTCTGATATTGTGAAAGAGAATGAAAAACAAATCCATACCGAGCAAGCATTAGGAGAAGGGTTAGATCGATTGTGGAAAACAATGTCGGATTGTATTTTTAAAGGAGTGCATGCAGAAGGCATTTTGCCTGGCGGATTACAAGTACGCCGAAGAGCATTTGATTTAAATGCAAAATTGTTAAACAATCAATTTGAACCAGCTAATTCTGTGGAAGCATGGATGCAACAAATTCAGCAAGGGGGAAATGATTTTACGTATATATTAGATTGGGTGAGCTGTTTCGCATTAGCTGTTAATGAAGAAAATGCAAGTTTTGGTAGGGTAGTGACAGCGCCAACCAATGGTGCTGCGGGAGTGATACCTGCTGTGTTAATGTACGCAATCAATTTTTGCAATAAAGGCAGTCAACAGGATATCCATCGTTTTTTATTAACAGCGAATGCGATTGGAATTCTATTTAAAAATGGGGCTACGATTTCTGCAGCAATGGGTGGATGTCAGGCAGAGATTGGTGTTTCTTCTGCGATGGCGGCTGCGGGATTAACGGAGTTGTTGGGTGGAAACCAACGACAAGTTTTAATGGCTGGAGAAATTGCAATGGAACATCATTTAGGGTTAACCTGCGATCCTGTGGGAGGATTGGTTCAGATTCCTTGTATTGAACGCAATACGATGGGCGCCATTAAAGCCATCACTGCGGCACAATTGGCATTGCAAAGTAAACCAGATTACGCCTTAGTTAGTTTAGACAAAGTGATTCATACCATGTGGAATACCGCCATGGATATGAATGTGAAGTACAAAGAAACCGCAGATGGAGGTTTAGCGATCCAAATACCAATTGGATTGGCTGAGTGTTAATTGGTTGATTAAAACTAAGCTTCTATTGCAGCTTCATCTATCAAACTAAAATCTTGTATCACATTGTATAAAGTGCCTCTTTCTATTGGGGTTCTTTTTGCTTGCTTGATCAATCTTACCAACTCCAATGTTGACATAGCAGGATTTTGTTCCTCACTACCAGCCATAGAGTAAATTTTTGTTGTATCATCGATTGTACCATCAATATCATTCACACCATAACTTAAAGTCAATTGTGCAACCTGTCTTCCTAACATTGGCCAGTAAGCTTTTACGTGCGGGAAATTATCTAAGTACAATCTTGAGATGGCATACATTTTCAAATCCTCTAACATGGTAGATTCTGGAACAGCATTCATTTCATTATCCTTATTACGGAATTTCAATGGAATGAAAGTGTTGAATCCTTTTGTTTGATCTTGTAATTGTCTTAGGCGCTCCATATGATCTACGCGATGTTCATATTTTTCGATATGACCATACAATAAAGTTGCATTGCTATGCATGCCTAATTCATGGGCTGTTTGGTGAATTTCCAACCATCCATTTGCATCTACTTTATCATCACAAATAATGGTTCTAATAGCTGGATGAAAAATTTCAGCACCGCCACCTGGCAAAGAATCTAATCCAGCTTCATGTGCTAAACGCATTCCTTCCTTCACAGAAACTTTTGCTTTGCGGAACATGTAATCTAATTCGACGGGTGTAAATGCTTTTATGTGTAATTCAGGACGATGCGCTTTGATTGCACGCATTAAATCTAAAAAGAAGGCCAAGGTTAATTTAGGATGAACTCCGCCAACAATATGTACTTCGGTAACTGGTTTGCCATCATATGAACGTACGATATCCATCATTTGATCGATCGTCAATTCCCATCCTTCTTCTTTATGTGCATACAATTTTGAGTAAGAGCAGAACTTACAAGAGAAGACGCATACGTTAGTAGGCTCAATATGAAAATTACGATTGAAATAAGTATGATCACCATGTAACTCATGTCTTTTCCAATTGGCCAATGCACCAACATAAGGTAAAGAGGCTTTTTCAAATAGGGCAACACCATCTTCAAAACTAATACGTTCGTTTTGGATAATTTTTTGACCAATTGCTTTAAGTGTTAGGTCATCTTGAGCATCTACCAATACTTGAATTTGTGCCTGTTTCATAGACTGAAAATTAGGACACAAAGTTAGTCAATAACCTTAGAATACCATCTTCTGTTTAAGGTCTATTGAATTCTGTTGTGATTCTATAAAATAAGGAGGTATTAGCCGATTAAAATACCAGCTATACTTGCAGATAAATAGGACGCTAAAGTTCCGGCCAAAAGGGCTTTAAGACCTAATTCAGCCAAGTCTTTTCGGCGAGAAGGTGCTAGTTCACCAATGCCACCAATTAACATACCGACACTGCTGAAATTGGCAAAACCACATATTGCAATACTTACAATTAGCAATCCCTTTTCTGTAACAATTGGAATAACTTTGCTTGTTAAGCTTTTGAATGCCACAAATTCATTGATGGTTAATTTTTGTCCTAATAAAGTTGCCGCGCTCTGCACATCAACACTTGGAATACCCATGGCCCAAGCCATTGGATAAAATAGTTTACTAAAAATAAAGTTCAAGCTTAAATCTATATTGGCACTAAATAGGTGGCCAATTTTTAGTAAACTCCAGTCTACTAGAGCAATTAAAGCAATAAAACCAATTAACATAGCGATCACATTCATGGCAATTTTAAAACCATCTCCAGCACCATGTGTAATGGCATCGATGGTATTGCTATATTGACTCTTCACTTCTAATGTCACTTTACCCATTGTTTGAGAAGCTTCTGTCTCGGGGAAAAGAATTTTTGCAATGACCAAAGCACCAGGAGCTGCCATTAAACTTGCAGTGATTAATTTTGGTGCTAAGTCCATTCCTGCTTGAGCTCCCATATTCGCATACACTACCAAAATACCCCCAGCAATACAAGCTAAACTTCCACTCATACTTGCTAAAATTTCACTTTTTGTCATTGTTGGCAAGTAGGGACGGATCATAACTTGCGCTTCTACTTGTCCTACAAATGCACTCGCTACATTACTCAATGCTTCTGCTCCGCTAACACGCATAATGAAATTCATTGCTTTTGCGATCAAAGAAATAATGCGTTGCATAATTCCAAAATGATAAAATAAAGCCACTAAAACACAAACTAAAATGATAGTTGCTGTTACGTTAAATGCAAATACGAAACCACCATTGGTAAAGTCAGTCACACCTGCAGGCCCCATAGCTGCTACACCACCATATACAAAAGCAGCGCCTTGACGTGCAAATTCTTCGATCTTACCCATCCCTTTTCCTAGAATTTGAAAAAAGCTGGTGATAGCAGGGATTTTCAAGATTAATATACCAATTGTTAACTGAAGGGCTAATCCACTTAAGACTAAACGATAATTGATTTTCTTTTTATTATTTGAGAATAAAAAAGCAATGAATAATATCAATACAATGCCTATCAAGCCTTGGAATCTTGCCATGGGGTTAATTTAGGGGAGAAAGGTAATTAATTTATTGTTATTTTTTTGATTGGAGGGCATAAAAAATCCCGCTCAGTTGAATGAGCAGGATTTCAATAATGTAGTGGTTTAAATTACATGTGAGATTGAATCTTTTTGTCTAAAACCGCCTTTGGAACAGCACCGATTTGCTTGTCTACCACTTGACCACCTTTAACAAAAAGAATTGCTGGTATAGATGTGATGCCAAAGTTCATACTTAAGTTAGGGTTTACATCCACATTCACTTTACCAATATTTACTTTGCCTTCGTATTGTGCAGCCAATTCTTCGATAACTGGTCCAATCGCTCTACATGGTCCACACCATTCTGCCCAAAAATCGATTACACTTAATTTATCACTTTCAATGACTGTTTGTTGAAAGTTCGCGTCTGTAAATTCTAATGCCATAATTGTATTTTTAAATTTTCTTGTTGTTAATAGATGTAGCACAAAATTAGCTCCAAAATGTAATATCTGCCATCTTGACTTTTCCACCTAAATAGGTCGCTTTGGGGACAATTAGTTGGCTAGTTTCACTTGGACGTTGAGTTCTGGGTTCAGGTCTAAGAATTGTACAAAGTCATCATTGACTAAAAATCCTTTGTCGATGGTCAATAAACTTGCAGCTAGCTGTTCTCTTGGTTCAACAAAGGTGATCTTGAGTGAGGTTCGTCCTGGATTTTCTTTGATGTTCTTTTCCAAAAAATCAATCATATCTGCTCTTAAGTTGGCTGGGTGTAAGCTAATTTCAACGGTTCGGGTTTGAACTTGCTTGACAGTTTCTAAAAGGGACATGGTCTGTAACTTGAATTCAAAATTGTTCGGTTGATTGAATCTATTTCTAAATGCACCATTGATGCAGACCTTTTGTCCCACTTCTAAATAATTCTGAAATTTTACATAATCCTCACTCCATAATATAAAGTCCGTTTTGCCTGTAAAATCTTCAATGGCAAAAGATCCAAAGTTCTTACCAGTTTTAGTAATTCTATGTTGTACCTCCGTCACCAATCCAGCGAGTTTAAAATTCTTACCTAAGTTATTGGGAAAATTAATCAAGTTGTCTTTGACTTCATTGTATTCATTGATCGGCGTGAAAGCATAGTGCTTTAATTCAAAATTAAAATGGTCTAATGGATGCCCACTC
>CALPLN020000095.1 GCA_943324415.2 Sediminibacterium ginsengisoli
TAAAAAACAGTTCCTGCAATTTTTCTGTACCATGGGAAGTATCGCCTGCTGTAGTTTGTATTTTTTTGATAGTGCCCATATTGGAACAGGGTTAATTTCTGTCATCATCGCATGTATTGGCTTCTGGGGAAGTCTAGTTTTTTACAATTCCTACTTACCAGAAATAGCAGCTCCGGAAGACCGTGACAGAATTAGTGCGAAAGGTTTTACAATGGGTTATTTCGGATCGGTAATTTTGCAATTAATTTGTTTTGTATTTGTATTAAAACCAGATTTATTTGGCATCACTGTTGGCAAAGCCTCTCAGATTTCATTCTTATTAGCTGGTATTTGGTGGTTTGGTTTTGGTCAATGGTCTATTGCTAGATTGCCTTCTAGCTTAAGGGTAGTCAAAACAGGACAGACAGACAATGTCTTTGTAGGTGGTTACAAAGAATTACATAAAGTGTGGAAACAACTAACCCATTTACCTGTTTTAGATCGTTTTTTGGGTGCATTTTTCTTTTACAATATGGGCGTCCAAACTGTCATGCTTGCAGCCACGCTTTATGGAAAGAGTGAATTGAATATCCCCACTACCAACTTAATTATCGCTATTCTTATCATTCAATTGGTTGCGATTCCTGGTGCCCTATTAATGGGGAAGATGGCTAGTACATTAGGCAATTTTAAAACCTTAATGATTGCTGTTACAATCTGGATCTTGATCTGTATTATCGGATATTATGTACCTAGAAACGGTGTGACCGAATTTTATTGCTTAGCTACCTTGGTTGGCTTTGTGATGGGAGGTATCCAATCTGTTAGTAGAAGTACGTACGCAAAATTAATGCCGACAACACAAGACACTGCCTCCTTTTTTAGTTTTTACGATGTGACCGAAAAAGTAGCTATAGTGATCGGTATGTTTAGCTTTGGTTTTATCATTGAATTAACAGGCTCACAAAAAAATGCTGTCCTTGGATTGTGTGTGTTTTTTATAATTGGTTTAATTTTGTTATATAGAACTTCACTAAAAAACAAACATGCAAATTTATAGTATCCATACAGGCAATTTTAAACTCGACGGAGGTGCTATGTTTGGCGTTGTTCCGAAATCTATTTGGAATAAAACCAATCCAGCGGATGAAAACAACCTATGCACTTGGGCGCTAAGATGCATGCTGGTCGTGTCAGGAGATCGTACCATTTTAATTGACACAGGGATGGGCAATAAACAAGATGCCAAATTTTTTGGTCATTACCATCCAAGTGAAACCAAAACAATCGCAGAAGCATTGGCTATTCATGGTTTTAAACCAGAGGATATTACAGATGTTCTTTTAACGCATCTTCACTTTGACCATGTGGGTGGTGCAGTGAATGATGAAAATGGTACATTCACATTAGCCTTACCCAACGCTACTTATTGGGTGAGTGCCCCTCATTGGGAAACTGCGATACACCCTAACAGAAGAGAAAAAGCAAGTTTTTTAAAAGAAAATATCATGCCTTTGATGGAAAGTGGTCAATTAAAATTAATTGATATCCCTCCATTTAAAAGCGATACAAGTTTACAAGAAATTCATTTTGCAGAAAATATAAGTTGCATTGTGGTCAATGGACATACGCAAGGGATGCTCTTGCCTAAAATTCAATATGGCACCAATCAGATTGTCTATATGGCAGATTTATTGCCCTCTGTAGGACATTTACCCATTCCTTTTGTGATGGGCTATGATATGCAACCACTATTTACACTCAATGAAAAAGAACTTTTCTTGAACGAAGCTTGTGCTAAAAATTATACTTTATTTTTTGAACATGATGCAGTCAATGAATGCTGTGATTTACATGCCACAGAAAAAGGGATTAGGGCAAGGACCTGCTTTTCTTTAGACAGTCTCATTCAAAAAAGCCTGTAAAATTGAAGCCTAAATTGAATCAAAGATTAGTCTAGTTCAATCAATGAACTTAAGGGATGTCTTAAACCTTCATAACTTTTCATATCCACTTTAATCGTGCCTACAATAATGGGTGTTTCTATTCTAATTGGGATATGGTTCTCGTCATCTGTCACCCAGATGGTCATGTGTTCTCCACCTTCAAACATGGATCCCTTTACCAATAAGGGTGCTATCTTAATCGCCTTGAACTTGCCGAACTTAGTACGGATAGTTTCTTTACCTAAGTATTTAAAATAAGAAGGGAACAATTCATTGTCAAGGAAAAAGTTCAAATAGATTTTTTCATTGACTTGTAGATTTTTGAAATCTAAATTTCTTGCAGCATAAATAGCACTAATTACATCAAACGTACAATCTGCAGCTTTATATGATTCACCTTTATTGGTAGTGACCTCGTTCGCTTTTTGATTGAACGCGATAGTTTGATTCTGATGAAAAGACCCCTCGTTGATACTTCTACTAAAATAATAAGGCAATAAAGATTTGCTATCTACAATGGATTCGTATTTATCACGCACTTTGAAAATCCAATCATACCTATGATTAGAATTGCCTAAAGCCGTAAAAGCAAATGCAGATTCCCCCTCCCACTTAGTAGGCATAATGGTAAATTGTGCATCCCCTGCATTGACATACAATCCTATTACATTGTAATAAATCGTGTAGGTAATTTTTTCACCAGGACTAAATGAAGTGTTGGATTGGTTGCATATTTCTTTAGCCTGCCTTGGCATAAAAGCTAGTAATGTGGCCATCCAAAGTTGAAATAAGTATAATAACATCTTAGGGGGTATATCTAGTATAAATTTATCGCTTTAATCTAAATCCAAGTAATAAAATTGCACCTAAGATAGAAGGAATTAAAAAATTTACCATCCAGATTAATGTCGTTAAGGCGATTAACATGATGTCATTGTGGTAAAATGGCGCCATTAATAATAAAAATAGTTGACCTCGAATCACTAAGTCCGTCAAGCTAATTGCAGGGATCATGCTCAAAAAAAACAACAAAGCCATTATTGCAATACTTAAATCCAACCAGTTAACTGGAATAGAAAGCATTTGTGCAGCCCAATTATACTGCATGAGATAGACCAAATAACGAGCAAACGCTAGTCCAATTAGTTTCCATTTTAAACTTGAACTAACTTGTAAGAGATTTAATTTAGACAACCACCCTTTAAAAGATTGATTGTAAAAAAATAAAAACAAAGCTAGAACTGCGCCCCATGGTGCAACCCATTTTAGCCAAGGCAAAAACGGTAGATTCCAAAATAAAGCAAGGCTTCCAAAACAGATGGTCATTAACAATTGGGCATAAGAAGCCCAAGCCATTTGAGTAATTCCTTTCAATTTAGTTCCTGGGGCTAAAAATAAGGTTCTACCTACGTAGTCCCCAGATCTTGCCGGTGTAAAAAATGAAAAAGCTTGCCCAACAAAAACTGCCCTAAGCGCTTGGAGGGTAGTAAATGTATTTGTTGAAGCAATAACAGACTTCCACTTGATTGCTTCTATCGTATAGTTGAGTGTCAATAAACACCCCATCAGCAGCCAAGCGGTCCAATGAATTTTTGTCAATTGAAGTTTTAACTCTGCTCCGTATTGATTTAGGTTTTCATTTTGCAACACCTTATTGTAGATCGCGATAGCACAGACTACAAATAAAATGAATCCAATCAATTTATTCCCAAGAGAAAGCAATGGCTTTAGTTTACTCGAATTCATATTTTGTAAAGATCGTATTTTGAAGGGATATCTGTAACTTTATCCCTATGTCAAAAACACCCATTATTTTAGGTATTGATCCTGGAACACAAATTCTGGGTTATGCCCTATTACAAGGTGGTATCCAGCCTAAGATCATCATGATGGATGTGCTTAAATTGACAAAGGAAAAAGATATCTACGCGCGCTTACAAATGATTCATGCGAAGATCATTGAATTGATGGAAACCTATCATCCAGATCATTTTGCGATCGAAGCTCCCTTCTTTGGAAAGAATGTACAAAGTATGTTAAAGCTTGGAAGAGCACAAGGTGTGGCAATTGCAGCAGCAATGCATTACAATACACCCGTAACAGAATATGCTCCCAAGAAAGTGAAACAATCCATTACCGGAAATGGCAATGCAGATAAAGATATGGTTTGGAAAATGCTAGAGCGTGTATTAAATGTAAAAGAAAAACCGAAACACTATGATGCGACAGATGCACTTGGCGTCGCATTATGCCATTGGCATCAGATCAATCGTCCAGTGATTAGTACAGGAAAGGGCTTAAAAGGTTGGGATGATTTTATTCAAAAAAATCCTGGACGCTTAAAAAAATAAGGGTCAAAAATACTTAAATAAGCTTGCTGACAATGGCTGCTTGAATCGCTAGTAAATCTTCCTTCGATAATTGCAATTTTGGATTGGCAAAATTGAGGTCATCCGCTTGATTGATGGGAATCAAATGCAAATGTGCATGGGGTACTTCTAATCCAACTGTAATCATACTCACACGATTACATGGAAAACTAGATGCAATGGCTTTTGCAATTGGCTTAGCAAATACCAAAAGTTCAGAAAGATAATTGTCAGGCAAGTCAAAGACTTGATCTACTTCTATTTTAGGCACGACCAGAACATGCCCTTTTTGCAAAGGAAAAATATCTAAGAAAGCGAAGAATAAATCATTCTCCGCAATCTTATAAGCAGGTATTTCACCTTGAATTATTTTTGAAAAAATGGTCATGCCTAAATTGACTGTGCTAATTAAATTGCAATATGATCGATGCTAAATCTCATCACCCCATTGGGTGCTTGTACTTCTGCAATCTCTCCTATTTTTTTACCGATCAATCCTTTTCCTATTGGAGAAGATGCGGAAATCTTGCCTGCCTTTAAATCTGCTTCCTTCTCGCCTACTAATTGATATGTCACCGTTTTTTTAGTCGCTTGATTCGTGATGGTGACTCTAGTCAATATCGTTACCTTACTGGTATCAATCGTACTCGTGTCTACAATCTTTGCATTCGATATCGCTACCTCTAATTGCTTAATTCTAGATTCCAACATGCCCTGTGCTTCCTTAGCAGCATCATATTCGGCATTTTCTTTTAAATCCCCTTTTTCTCTTGCTTCTGCAATCGCTCTTGATGCCGCTGGACGATCATTAGATTTCATGCGTTGAAGTTCCTCACGCATTTTATCAAAAGTCTCCTGGGTTACATATACGTTTGTTTCGCTCATACCTTCTGTTTTATATAAAAAAATACAACGCCACATAATTGAAGCGTTGCATATTACAAAGATATAATATTAGGGTCAAATGATGCCTAATTTTTCTAATAGGATCTTGGACATCTTGTAATAAGCTTCATGGCTATACCCTGCTATATGGGGCGTTAAAAGGAAGTTGGGAAGCGCCATTAAAGCAGCTAATTCTGCCTTCTCATCATGGCTGTAACTGTCTAGTTTTTCATTTGCTAAGACATCTACCCCTGCAGCTCTAATTTGTTGATTCTGAAGGGCTTTAAGCAGTGCAGACGTATCCGTTACCCCACCCCTACAAGTGCTAATAAAGTAGGGTTGTTGCTTTAATTGTTCAAAAAAACGGGTATTCGCAAAATGCTTGGTCTCGGTCGTTAAAGGCAAGTGTAGGCTGATTACTTCGGCTTGTTCTTGAATGGTTTCCAAATTCACCCTTTTTGCTTGTGGAAATTGTTGCAATCCCAAAGCAGAAGAATAGATGTCATGGGCTAGAAGCTCCACGTCAAAGCCAGTCAATACTTTTGCAAATGCAGTACCTGTATGTCCAAATCCAATGATGCCGACTTTCTTACCTGTTAACTCGTCTCCGCGATTTGCATCTCTGATCCATTGTCCCATTTTTATTTCTCCATAAGCACGATGAATGCGGTGCATTAAATTCAATAATAACCCTAAACTATGTTCCCCTACTGCTGTGCAATTTCCTTCGGGACTACTCACGCAAAGTATTCCTTTTGATGCTGCAAATTCGGTGTCAATTAATTCCATTCCACTTCCTAAACGACCAATCCATTTGAGTTCCTTGGCTGCTTCAATTAATGGGGCATCAATGCGCAATCTGGTGGTCACAATCAAGCCAACTGCCTCTTTGATTTTGAAACTTAGTTGATCATAATCAATGGCAGGTTCATAACAAACTTCGAAACCTTTTTGCTCAAGTGTTTCTAATAAAAAAGGATGCACCGCTGCCGTTACAATAACTTTTTTAGACATAGCTTAAGGATTGTGCATTTTAAATGTCAGATCTGCAAAGTCTTGATAGGTCAAGTTCTCAGCTCTCTTAGTAAATAGAGGATCTTGTAATTGCTCAGTCGTAAAATAAGGCTTCAGTGGATTTCTCAACATTTTACGTCTTTGGCCAAATGCCATTTTTACAATATGATAGAAACTTTTTATGGAACTAAATTCAGGGAATTCTTTTTTACGTTTTAAACGAATGACCCCACTCATGACATTAGGTGGTGGTGTAAAAGCAGAAGGGGGTACATCAAACAAATATTCTACATCATAAAATGCTTGCGTTAACACACTTAAAATCCCATATGCTTTTGAATGTGGCTTCGCTGCAATTCTTTCTGCAACTTCTTTTTGAAACATACCAATCATCACTGGAACTTGCTCTTTCCAATCCAATACCCTAAACACAATTTGAGTAGAAATATTATATGGAAAATTACCGACTAGTGTAAATTGTCCTTCAAATGGAATCGGAGTCTCTAAAAAATCTTCGTTGATTAACTTCCCTTCCAACTGAGGATAGGTATGTAAAAGATAAGCAACTTTTTCACGATCCAATTCCACCGCCTTAAATGATTTTAAAGGCAGATCTAAGATATGTTGGGTTAAAGCTCCTGCTCCTGGCCCCACTTCCACTAACTGGTCGATCGGCTCCTCCGCTAAAGCAGCTTTAATTTGTAAACAAATATTGACATCATTTAGAAAGTGTTGACCCAATGACTTTTTAAGGGTGTATTGCATGAAGCAAAGTTAGGTTTTTGTGCGTACTTTTACACTCTAATCAACTGGATATGAACCAAGACATCAGAAAACCAATTATAGGCTTTACTTGCGGAGATTTAAACGGTA
>CALPLN020000096.1 GCA_943324415.2 Sediminibacterium ginsengisoli
AGACTAGTAGCACCAATACGGTGGAATATATCTACAACATAGAGTCTATAGGTAGTGGTAATCTTATTTTGTATTATACTTTATCTGGTGCAACTGTGCCTACAAAATTGTATTTCAGCACAATCAGATAGTATGCAAAAAATAATCTTCATTGTTGGTTTTTCATTGACTGCGCTTTTAGCAAAAGCACAAGGAGGCTTATTCGTGATGAGCTCTGTGGGCGCATTGCCTGGCACCGCTAGCAATGGACTCGCGATCCAGTTCAACAGCATCGCTGCATGTATTGATGTGCAAACAGGCGTAGCAGTATTGAATGGTGCAAGAGGCAATGGACAGTTCGCTATTAATTGCGAAGTGACTATGAAATTTAATTCACTAGGGGTGAGGATGTTCCCCAATCCAGTGAACAATACGGCCAAAATAAAATTAAACAACACCCCTCCATTAACGGAAACTTTTAACTTGACCATTTGGACTACAGAAGGGATGCTGGTTAGAACGCAAAAAGAAACAGGCTACAATTTATTTCAAGGACTAAATATATATTTAAGTGCGCTCATTGCAGGCACGTATATTTTAAAAATAGAATCGCCTGCCTATATGGATGCGATCAAATTTATCAAAACAAATTAAGTAGTTGTCTAAAAGTTGCAATAAAATTATATGATCATGAATCGATTCAATTTACCACTAACCATTTTAGTGGCCTTTTTATTTATAGTGCCAAGTGGTGTCTATGCACAAAATCCTAATACAGGCATCTTTTTTCAAGCGATTGCAAGAGACCAGTTTTCCAACCCCGCCAAAGACAGGAAAATTTATGTGCAATCAAGCATTGTTCAATCCACTGCAACAGGCACAAAAGTATTGATCGAAGAATATCAAACAACAACCGATGGCTCAGGTGTATTTAGCATCAGTGTAGGGCAAGGTACTAGAACCGGTGGAACAGTAGCGAATTTGGATAAAGTAGAATGGGTGAAAGGGCCTTACTATCTAAACTTAAAAATTGCTATTACTCCAATGGCACCAGTGGCAAATTGGGATTATACAAAAGATTGGATTGAGCTAGGAACATCTCCTTTTGGAACAGTGCCTTACGCTTTATACTCTGGTTCATCAGGTGCCTTAGACAGTAAGTTGAATATAACTGATACTTCTACGATGCTTGCGATTTACGCTAGAGCTACCGAATTAAAGCAATTATCAGACAGTGTTGAAAATAAAATTTCTATTACGGATACTGCAAAAATGTTAGCACCTTATGCAAGAGCAGTAAATGCTTTGATTGCATCTAACTTAACTTCACTGACTGCTGCTACTGTCAACAATGCATTAGACAGTAAAGTGAATTTGGCGGATAGTTTAATTCAATATGTAACCCCAACTCAGCTAGCTCAAAAAACATTTAATAGTACCCCTATTTCAAATAGTATAGCACTAAAATTAAATCTTACTGATACCGCTGCAATGCTAGGGAATTATGCCAAGTCTTTAGATGTAAACAGCAATATAGCTGCTAAATTAAACACCATTGACACGGCTGCAATGCTAGGAAATTATGCCAAGTCTTTAGATGTAAACAACAATATAGCTGCTAAATTAAACAGCATTGACACGGCTGCAATGCTGGACAGAAGGTTCAATAGAGATACGATTGCACTGTCTAATCGTATAGATGAAAGAGAATCATTGATCAATAAATCAACTAGCATTGCGTTGTATGGTAGTTCAGATATTAAATTTCCTACCAATAAAGCAGTGAAATTCTATGTTGATAGTGCAATCTCTGTGGGCGGTGGAGGTGGAGGCAGCAATGCAACTGTAGTAGATGCCGACGCTTTAACCAAAGGAAAAATACAACTGTCGGGTGACTTAACCGGAACTGCGGATGCTCCTGTGATTGTCAATGGAGCTATCACGAATGCCAAAATTGCTACAGGCGCCATTACAGATGTTAAAATTGCTACTGGTATCAGTGCCTCTAAAGTAGGATTAGGCAATGTAGATAATACAAGTGATTTAGATAAACCAGTTAGTACAGCTCAACAAGCTGCAATAGATCTGAAATACAATGCCAATAGCGCTGCTATTTTAAGTACACGTATTGATACTAAATTAAATTTAGCAGATACAAGCGCTATGTTAAGTGACCGAATTAAAAGAGATACCATTTCCCTCTCCAATCGTATCAATATAAAAATGAGTGCCAACGATAGCACTACCCTATTTGTGACTCCCTATCAATTAAATAATAGTCTACCAGATATTACTAACCTAAATAACAGGATTGACTTAAAATATGCCACTGCAGACGCAGTCATACTATCAAATTTAGTTGCAACTAAACTCAATAGAACAGATACCATCAACTTGAGCGATAGGATTAATTTAAAACTTGATTACGCGGATAGCATTCGATTGTTTGCCACTGCAACTCAATTACAAAGATTAAAAGACGATACTATTACATTATCTAATAGAATAGACGAACGCGTTAAAATTACGGACACAGCAAGAATGCTTCAGAATTATGCAATCAAAGACGCTTTGAGTAACATTGCAATAACCGGCAACTACAATGATCTAATCAATAAGCCAACAATTCCAACAGTCGCTGTAACTTCAGTAAATAATTTAACAGGAGATATCATAATTGATAAAAATACCATCAACCTAGGGAATGTCGAGAACACATCTGACTTAAATAAACCCATCTCACTGTTGACATCTAATGCTTTAAATAATAAAGTTGACCTAAGCGCGCTGAATATTCCCAATGGTATAGTGGGTTTAGACGGCAATACAAAAATTCCAAGTTATCTACTGCCCTCTTTATCTTTCACATCTGTTTCTACAGCAGGAAGCAATGCAGAAATGATTGCAATTGGAGCAACATCGTCCAAAGGAACAGTCTGTGTTAGAACAGATTTAAGCAAGACTTTTGTTTTGAGTGTTGATTATGGTGGATTAGTCACTGATTGGATTGAAATGTTGACACCAGGCTCTCCAGTACAAAGTGTGAATGGCAAAACCGGAACATTAAATATCAATACAGGTGACTTAAGCGAGTCAGGAAATCTATTCTTCACCAATTCAAGATCTAGGTCATCCATAAGCGCCTCTTCTCCTATTCAATATAATGCAGCAACTGGATTGATAGGTGCAGACACGAGCAGCAGTAATACAAGCTTAGTAAGCCGATGGTCTTTGAGTCAACAAAATTTAACCAACACATCCAACCTTGCTTTAAAAGTCAACATTAGCGATACAAGCAATATGTTATATCCTTATGTTCGAAATAATAATTTGACGAATCAATTAAATGCAAAATTAAACTTAGCGGATACTGCGTATATGCTGAATAATAGAATTGGCAGAGACACCTTAGCGTTATCTAATCGAATCAATTTAAAAATTGGTGCTTCAGACACTAGTGCTATGTTAAGTGCCCGTTTTGCCAGAGATACGATTTTACTTTCTACTAGAATAAGTTCAAAATTAAATTTGTCAGATACAGCAAATATGTTAACAGCTCGTTTTGCAAGAGATACGATTGCATTGTCTAATAGAATCAATTTAAAATTAAATATATCTGATACTGCTACGATGTTAAGTCGCAGAATTGCAAAAGACACATTGGCTTTATCTAATCGAATCAATTTAAAATTAAATATTGCCGACACCTCCCTCCTGCTCGCTAATTATTTAAGTGCCTTGAATACAAAAGAACTCTTATCCAATAAATCTACTGACACTTCCCTTGGAGGCAGTTTGGCAAGCGATCTTTTATACCCTTCTCAAAATGCGGTAAAAAAATATATTGAAAATAATGCAGCTGCGGGAAATAGTACAACTTATACTGGCAGTATTGTTGATGCAACTAGCTCCGTGAAAGGAAAAATTCAATTAGCTGGAGACTTAGGTGGCACCGCCACTGCACCACTTGTACTATCCATAGCAGGAATTCCAAAAGATACCTTGGCGAATGCACTTAATTTAATGAATGCTGCAACTTCTAACAATATTGTCAATTACTTAGTTCGAAGAAGCCCAATAGGCGACTTTTCGGGTAGTACTATTTCAGCAAATACATTTAAAGGTGACTTACTTGGAAATGTCACTGGTAATGTAACAGGAAATATTACAGGTAACTTAACCGGAACTGTTACAGGTAATGCGACCAATGTTTCAGGCATAGTTGCCATTGCCAATGGAGGGACTGGCGCAAACTTAGCATCTAGCGCAAGATCGAATTTAGGCTTATCCGATATAGACAATACAAGTGATGTCAATAAACCTGTCAGTACTGCACAACAAACTGCGCTTAATCTTAAGGCGAATTTAATTTCTCCTACATTTTCTGGAGATGTAAGTTTACCCATCAACACAAGAGCGGCGACACAAATATTAAATGACAACTCTACAAAATTAGCCACGACAGAATATGTAGCGAACGCCTTAGCGGATGCATCAGGATCAATCACCAATTCAGTGCAAGACGCAACCACTACTTCTAAAGGTAAAATATTACTTGCAGGCGACTTAGCAGGAAATGCAAATTCGCCAATCGTAATGAGTGTAGGAGGTAAAACAAAAGATAGTATTGCCGCAACCGTAGTTGCTTTTGGTAATGGAACAAGCAATAATTTAGCCAATGCATTTGTAAAAAGAGATGGCAGTGGAAATTTTAGCGCATCCACTATTTCTTCTGATTTAATTGGCAATGTGATCGGAAATATTACAGGAAATATTACAGGAAATCTAACTGGAACCGTTACAGGCAATGCTACCAATGTTTCTGGCATTGTTGCTGTTGCGAATGGCGGGACAGGCGCCTCTACAAATGTCAACGCAAGAACAAATTTAGGCTTAGGGAATCTTGACAATACAAGTGACGCAAATAAACCAGTTAGTACTGCACAACAAGCAGCATTGGATTTAAAAGCCAACCTAAACTCGCCTACTTTTACGGGCCTTCCAGTTTTGCCAATTGGCGCAACCGGCGTAACTCAATTATTGAATGACAATAGTACGAAACTGGCAACTACTGAATATGTTGCCAATGCTTTAGCGGATGCATCAGGCTCTATTACCAATTCAGTTGCTGACGCGACCACTACCTCTAAAGGAAAAATATTATTAGCTGGAGATTTAGGCGGAACAGGCAATAGCCCATCCGTAATCAATGTAGGCGGAAAAACGAAAGATGAAGTTGCTGCTGCAACGACACTAGCCAACAATGCAACCAATGATAATTTAGCCGGAAGTATTGTTAAAAGAGATGCAAGTGGAAATTTTAGTGCAACCAATATTACAGCAAATATAATAGGTAATGTTACCGGAAATATTACAGGTAACATCACGGGTAATTTAACCGGAACAGTAACAGGCAATGCTACCAATGTTTCTGGTATTGTTGCAGTTGCAAACGGAGGTACAGGCGGATCAACAAGTACCAATGCGAGAACAAATTTAGGATTAGGGAACATTGACAATACAAGCGACGCCAATAAGCCTATAAGTTTAGCACAACAAGCAGCATTGGACTTAAAAGCCAACCTAAACTCGCCTACTTTTACGGGGCTTCCAGTTTTGCCAATTGGCGCTGTTGCTGTAACACAAACCCTAGGCGACAATAGCACAAAAATTGCCACAACAGAATATGTTGCGAATGCATTAGCAGATGCGTCTGGATCAATCACTAATTCAGTGCAGGATGCAACAACTACTAGTAAAGGAAAAATATTATTAGCCGGTGATTTAGGTGGCACAGGGTCATCGCCTTTAGTGTTGAGTATCGGAGATAAAACAAAAGATGAAATTGTTGCTGGTATAACACTCGCAAATAATGCAACCAATAATAATTTAGCAAATAGTATTGTGAAGCGTGATGCCAATGGTGCATTTAGCGGTAATCTTTCAGGCAATGCTACCAATGTGACTGGCACAGTTGCAATATTAAATGGTGGAACAGGCGCGACAACAGTAGCAGGATTTAAAACCAATTTTGGATTAGACAACATAGACAACACAAGTGATCTGAATAAACCAATAAGCACATTGACGCAGTCTGCATTAAATGCAAAGCTGAATACATCAATGATAGGTGCAATCAGTGGTGTAGCTAGTTTAGGTTCTGACGGAAAAGTTCCAACGGCTCAATTACCTGCGTTTTCAATTGCATCTGTCAACGTAGTCAATTCACAAGTAAATATGTTAGCACTAACTGGATTGTCTGTAGGTGCGGTTGCAATAAGAACTGACAATGCAACCAATTATTTATTAACTGCACTTCCAGCAACTACACTCTCTAACTGGCAAACTTTTTATCCAGCTGCAACCAACGTGCAAACTGTGAATGGCGCAACTGGATCAGTTGTACTCTCAGGTGCAGCCAATAAAATTTCAGTTATCTCCAATGTTTTTGATATTGCCTCAACCTATGCTGGTCAGAGTTCTATAACGACTCTAGGTACGATTGCAACAGGTGTTTGGAATGCGACAACAATTGGTATTACAAAAGGAGGAACTGGTGCATCTACAGCCAATGATGGGTTCAATGCACTAGCCCCTTCGCAGTCAGGAAATACAGGGAAATTTTTAACAACGAATGGCACGAATACTGCTTGGTCAAGCATCAGCAGCGCAGGCGGATGGAGTACTTCAGGAAATGCTGGATTAGTAGATGGAACTAATTTCTTCGGAACCACAGACGCACAACCACTTAACGTTAAACTTAACAATATCATCTCTGGACGTTTCGATGTCGATGCCGTTATAGGTCAAGCTACACTCGGCTATGGCGCTGGCGCTAACACCATTCGCTCAACTACTGCTGGTACACTCTACGGAACAAAAAATACTGGATTCGGGTACCAAGCTTTTTTTAATACCACTTACGGTAAAGAAAATACTGCAATCGGTTATCAAGCTCTGCTCGCTAACACCAGCGGATCCTC